>NZ_CALEMX010000087.1 GCF_937910335.1 uncultured Gimesia sp.
GGGGGAACGATTTGAAAGCCCCCATTATTTTGAAATCGCTGAGGGAGACCAGCGCGTTACGATTCTGAATCATGGATTGCCTTTTCATCGTAAAACGGGACCTCGTATGCTCGATAGTATGTTGATTGTGGAAGGGGAAACCAAACGCGAATTTAATTTTTCCATTGCCGTGAATCAGAATTTTCCGATGCAAATGGCTAAGAACGTAATGGTGCCGGCAGGTCAATTTCAAAGCGCCGCCGGGCCTCCCCGGATGGGAGAAGCGGGCTGGTTATTTCATGTCGATGCCAGTAATGTCCAACTCACGCGAATAAGAGACCTGATGCATCCGGAGCTTGATGATTCATCGCAAGATAAGAGTGGAACGAAATCCGGGTTTGCAGTGCGATTACTGGAGACGGAAGGCGTGCATCGTTCCGTCAAATTGCGTTGTTGGAAATCGCCGGTGAGTGCCAGGCAACGCGATTTTCATGGGAAAACAGTTGTAGAACTTCCCGTTGAAGAGGATGCGGTACTGGTTGAAATGTCCCCCTATGAAATTGCAGAGATAGAGATCCTGTTCGAGGAGCAATCATAACCGATGATCGTCACGATTGATGGACCTGCAGGATCTGGAAAAAGCACAGCGGCTCGCGGTTTGTCTGAACGATTAAATTTTGAGTTTCTTGACACAGGCGCCATGTATCGATGTGTCGCCTGGGCTGTGTTACAACAAAATATTGATTTGACCGACGAGCAGGCGGTCGTGAAAATCAGTCAGCAAATTAAAATTACATTTTCAGATGCGAAAGTATTACTAAATGGCGAAGATGTCTCTCTGTCGATCAGAACACCTGAAGTGACCGAAGCGGCCTCTCTTGTTGCGCAATATCCTGCAGTTAGAAAAGAACTCGTTAATTTGCAACGACAGGCGGCCAAAGACATTGATATAGTCAGCTAAGGCCGTGATCAGGGTACCGTGGTTTTTCCTGACGCCTTTTGTAAGTTTTTTTTAGTGGCAGTCCCTCAGGAAAGAGCCCGGCGGAGACACGAAGAACTTCAGGCTCAGGGAAAAACGATCACACTTGAGGAAATCTTGCAACAGATTGAGGAACGAGACAAGCGTGATGAACAACGCACCGTCGCCCCGCTAAAACCGGCCGACGATGCGATTGAAATCAATACTTCCGATCTGGCAATTAATGAAGTTCTCAATCAACTGGAACAGATTGTTCGTTCACGAATCAGTTCCACTTCACATTGAAACAAGTGAAATGATCAACCTGTGATTAGAACTGTAAAGTAAATGTGACCGTCGTGCGGCTGTCCAACAGATCTTTTCGATTTGAAATCGGAAATTCCCAGACACCAGCAACGGACAGGCAGTCGTTGAGCCGGTAATTGGCACCAAAGGCTGTGGTAACAACATTATTCCCTGCGACGCTGGATGAACCCAGGTTGATCCAGTCTCCCCCTTCAATGTTCAAAGGCAGAGCCTGACCACTTTTGGTATAAACGATACCATTCAATTCCGCAATTGCAGAGAGTTTATCCGTAACGGGATGATCGTAGTGCACGCTGTAATAAATTGACTGTGATTCCTCAGCGGTGTCACCTGGAAGATGATATCCGGCGGAAGCAATCAGATGTCCGCTGCCTATTTGCTTACCTACAGAAAGATAGGGTGTCCAGAGTCCATCGCCGTTTCCTTGAAAAACGCGTGCACTACCATTGGTGGTTTCATAGAGTAGTCCGCCTGAGAGCAGGAATTGATTTTCAACATCCCGGATCAGTACGTATTTTAATCCTACTCCCAGATCTGCCCAACCCCTAGAATTACCAACGCCCCGCGTCTGTAATGTGTTATATCCATCACTGACGGCAATAACTGAAAGGCGTTCGTTCAAGGCAATGCCGATTTGGAGGGCATAAACTTGCAGATCCCCTGCTCCGAGAACAGGTGTTTGCGAATCAATCATTTGATTGATAAAGATACCGCGCACATAAGTCAACGATCTCGGATCGATTGCCCAGACCGGATTACTGACAGGCATGATAAAGTCATCAAAACAACGATCACTGGGGAATTTGCTCAGTAAGGGAATTCGATCACAGAGTGTGCAAGCGTTGCAACTACAAGATTCACAGTTGCAGGCAGCAGATTGTGTAACGCAGGTAGAAGAACAACATTTCTGTTCGGGCATATAGACTGCTGGAGGACTACTGAGAGCGTTAATCAATTCCTGTTTGGAATTTGAGGGAACAGTAGGCTCAGAGCCCCCTTTTATGAGTGAAGGAGCGGGCGCTGCGTCCAATTCCAATACACCTTGAGAAAAGACATTCTCGATGGTCTGTGGCTGAGCCGGCGCTTCGGCAAAAACAGCTGAACCTATAAGGTTCCATGAAACAGCGGTCAGTACAATCAGCGTGAACCTCATTATTTCCCCCTCCTGGAAATGAGATAATTAGGCTTTTGAATACCTATGAGTTGTTAAAGTCCTTTTAGACTCAGATGATATATCGACAATTTATATTTGGATATATAGGCATATAAAGTGAAGCTTATCTGTTTTCCAAAATTGAAGGGATATAACGCAAAATCAGATCGTATCATTAAAAAAAGATGCACGTTAGTTTAACGTGCATCCTAATGAAGATGAATGAAACGAATATATTGATTAGTGCATCAATTGTTTTTCGAAATCGATCTCGTATTTCTTCATTTTTTTGTAGAGAGTGGTGCGGTTAATACCCAGTGCTTTGGCTGTGTTTTGTCGATTCCAGCCGTTCGATTCCAGTGCTTCAATGATAATTTGACGTTCAGGATTAGCCAAAGCATTTTTCAATGAACCATTTCCCAAACGACTGTCTGTCGACAGAGAGAATGATTGTTCCTGACGAATTTGTTCAGGAAGATCTGAAACACGGATATAATCTCCTTTAGTCAGAACGACAGAACGTTCAATTACATTGATTAATTCGCGTACATTACCAGGCCATTGATATTTCAGCATCGCTTGTATTGCAGACGCATCGAAGCTTTTGATCGATTTTCCAATCTGTTCGTTGTAAACGTTGAGATAGTGCTCTATTAGTAATGGAATGTCACTCAGGCGTTCTCTAAGTGCCGGCTGCGTCAATGTGATGACATTGATACGGTAATAAAGATCCTGTCTGAATTCTCCGCTAGCCACCATTTCTTCCAGGTTCTGGTTGGTGGCTAAAATGAGTCTAATATCAACGGAATGGGTTTTGTTGTCTCCTACCGCTTCGAATTCACGATCCTGTAATACTCGTAACAGTTTAACCTGCAAGCTGGGAGAAGAGGTGGCGATTTCGTCCAGAAACAGAGTACCACCGTCTGCTTGTAGAAACTTGCCGATTTTATCGTGAGTCGCTCCTGTAAAGGAACCTGCCTTGTGTCCAAATAATTCACTTTCCAGCAAACTGTCAGGAAGCGCACCGCAGGCTACTTCAACAAAGGGCTTATTGCAGCGATCGCTCAGTTGATGAATCGCACGGGCGGTCATCGTCTTACCGGTACCATTTTCCCCCAGGACCAAAACGGTGGTCCGTGTATCGGCGACACTTTCGATCAAATCGAACATCTTTTGCATTTTATAGTCCTGGCCAACAATGTTTGCCAGTCCATGTCGTTGATCAAGTTGTGCTTTGAGTGTCTTGTTTTCTTCGACGACTTGTCGCTGGTCCAGACAACGTTCGATTGTCAGACTGAGCTCTTCATCAATCACTGGTTTGGTAAGATATTCAAAGGCACCTAGTCGAATCGCTTCGATGGCACTTTCTATCGTTCCGTATCCGGTCAACATGATGACGGCTGTATCCGGTGCGTTTTCTCGCGTCCATTCCAGTAAGTGGAAACCATCCTGGTCGGGTAAATTGACATCACAGACTACAACCTGAAACGGAAATTCCTTCAATCGTTGAATGGCATCCAGACAAGTGAGTGATGTTTCTGTGCGATGGCCGAGACTTCTTAAGTAGTCAGCCATTGCTTCCAGAATATATTGATCATCGTCAACTATCAGTAATGAACCCGAATTTGTCTTCATTGATTTTGTCTCGCCCAAAGTGTGCATGTTACGCTGTAATCGTCGTACAGCTGAGTCGGTATAATATATACGGTGAATCTGTCGCTTCGATTTCCAATCCGAAATTGAAAATCTGTTTCTTGCTTAACTCAAAATCAGCCATTTATCTGACAGAAAATATGTGGATGAACTGGTTCCTCGATACAAATAAGGAAATCATCCAAACTTTATTACCAGACCAGGTCCTTACCGGACTGGTAATTTTTCGACTGGCAGTGGAACTGGCAGGCAAACATTAATGAAGGGATATTCAAAACATAGGACACAAGTTTCAAACAGGCAACATGCGACCGACATGCTCTGTTGTTTTTGAGAAGCAGTTGTTGATTAAATACCGGAGAGGACTCAAACAACGTGTTGAAATGGCCAGGTTACCTACGGTTGCGTGCCGCTAAATGAGTAGTGATGTCAATTGTATGAATTATGATGACATGCGAACGGGAGTACTCATCACTGGCAAATTCCTATCATTCCTGTAACTGATAAATCGCGTATATTTAGTACGCTAGACAGTAAATCTCCTGGATTGCCAAGATTCGCGGGCTTAGGCTCATTCTTCAAGCCGGGAACTGGTATCAGATCAGTCTTAGAGAGGGCACGATTGCATGATAGATAGTTCCATTCAGTTCTAAAGAATGACAATCTGGCGGTCGAAACCGCTTTTTGACTGATTTCTGGTAATAATTGAGAAGAATTACCCAATGATAGCGAATGATAACTGTAAACAGGGCCTTGAGATGGTGCCCTTGTACTGCTACTATTGGAGCTTTGACAGAGAAGTTTTTATACAATTTCGCGGCAGTGCTGAGGGCTTTGCGCTCTTCATGCGGATCAAATAACGCAACTAGACACAATGATTGAATAATGATTGAATTCAGTCAGCTCAAATTTGAATCTGTTGTCGGAAATAAACAGGTTCCCAAACAGGATCTCAGTAGATCTGCCAATTGTCGGGTGTTTTGTTAATTGATCCAGCCTCTCATGATGAGGCTCCGAAAACGGTAAAAACCTCAGGTTTGTCGATAAGCATTTAGGGGTCCCGGTAACAGAAAATGGGAGTTGACAGTTGTTAAGAGCAGTTATTAGTGATATCCACGGAAATCTCGAAGCATTGCAAGCGGTACTGGCTGATATTGATCAACGTGGAATCAGTGAGATTTATTGCCTGGGTGATATTATCGGTTATGGGCCTAACCCGAGAGAATGTATTGATCTCGTAAGAAAGCGATGCGCAAAGTCGCTTCTTGGAAATCATGATCAGGCGGCTTTATTTGATCCTGAAGGATTCAATGCAGGGGCAGAACGAGCGATCTTTTGGACGCGACGCATGTTAGAAACGGGCGATACGTCAAAGAATCAGGACCGATGGGATTTTCTGGGAGAACTTCCCCGCATGATTCGAGAAGAGAAATTTCTGTATGTTCATGGATCTGCACGAAATCCGCTGAATGAATATGTCTTTCCAGAAGACATCTACAACCAGAGAAAAATGGAACGCATTTTTGGTCTGGTAGACCAATACTGTTTTCAGGGACATACACATATTCCGGGAATCTTTACAGAAAGCATGAATTTTCTTGCACCAGAGGAAGTCAATTACGTTTATCCATTTGGTCCTGAAAAATTTCTGGTGAATGTAGGTTCGGTCGGGCAGCCTCGTGATGCAGATAATCGATCTTCCTATGTCATGATTGATGATGAAAAGGTGAACTTCTGCAGAGTTGAATACGATTTCAACAGCACCTTAGAAAAAATTCATGCGATTTCTGATTTAGATAACTTCTTGGGCGACCGTCTGCGAGATGGTCGATAACAATGGAATCAAAACGACTCTTACTATTCGTAACACTGTCTGCAACAGTGTTGTTTGCCTGGCAACTTTTCGTCATGCCCATCCTTGCCCCTCCCCAAAAGCCTGTGGACCAGAAGGTGGCTCAAGATGCCGACCCGCAAGACCTGCGGTTGGAAGATGCACCTCTGGTGGCACGCAAGCCGGGTGAAACGAAAAAACCTGAAAAGGTAAAACCCGATCAACCAGTCGCGAAACAAGCAGCGCTGTTAAAGAATCCGCGTCAAAATGTTGTGCTGGGTTCGCTCGATCCTGAAACCGGTTATTTCCTGCAGGTGTCTATTACGACTGAAGGCGCTTCGCTCGTCGATGCGTTTTTGAATGATCCACTTTATCGTGAGCTGACTGGCAAAAAGCTGCCTTTAAAAGTGCTGGATAAATCAAGAGCGGGCAAGAAAATCAAGCGTTCTCTGGAATTAGACGTTGACAAACTGAATGCAAAGCTGGCGTCGTTAGGAACAAATTGTCGTGAAGCGGATTGGAAAATTCTAAAGCAAGTCAAGGACCCGGATGATCCCAATATCATCCAATCAGTTCGATTGGGACTGATGGCCCCCGATGGAACAATCGAAGTTCAAAAGGAATTTGGCCTGAAAAAATATCTGGTTCCCGAAAGTAAGAACTTCAGGGAGTTTCGTGATACCCACCAGGCTGGGTATCTGGTTCATTTCAAGATTCAATTAATCAATCATAGTGATGCAGTCCAGAAGCTTGATTATCGTCTTTTAGGACCTGTTGGTATCCCACTGGAAAATGCCGATAACACACGTAAGTTTCGGGATGTTCGAATTGGCTTTCTTGAAGATGACAGTTTAGGTATTAGAACAGAGACTCTTTATGCTCCAGATATCATTGAACAAGTCGAAGAAGGTAAAGTTGAGAAGTTTTCCGCTGCCTTTCAATTCGCAGGGATTGATATTCAATATTTTGCGGCTCTGCTCACTCCTGACGGGAAAAACTATAAGCCTGAGCTCATCAATGGTCAAATGACTTCGAACTATTCTTCCAGTATTGAACCGGTTTTGATCAACCGTGCTTTGAATAAAGAAGCGCAGAGTAGAGTGACCGTTCAAATCAATTCGAATGAAATTGATTTGGCTTCCGGTGCTGAAGAAACTCATAGCTATGCCATGTATACCGGCCCCAAACGGGAGTCGTTACTCGGTCCCCCGCTGAAGGCGACCGAAATTATGGACCTTGGTATCTTTGGTCCGGTAGCCAAGCTGATGTTGTGGTTATTGAATACATTGCATGGCGTCGGTCTCTCTTATGGTTTCGCCATTATTGGTTTGACCATTATGGTCAGAGGCAGTCTGTATCCCCTTTCGCGGAAGCAGGCTGTCGGCGCTCAGAAAATGAAAGAGTTACAGCCTCAGATCGTTGAGTTGAAGAAGAAATATGCAGACGATCGCGAAAAACTCGGCAAAGCGCAAATGGAGCTGTTCAGCAAAAATAATTATAATCCGCTGGCAGGATGTCTTCCGATTTTCTTGCAGTTGCCCATCTTCTTTGGTCTGTATACTGCATTAAACAACGCCGTTCAGCTGCGGGGTACGCCCTTCCTCTGGATTGATAATCTGGCAGCCCCCGATGCGTTGTTCCAGTTTCCATTTAATGTTCCCTTTCTTGGAAATTACTTCAACCTGTTACCTCTGGTAACAGTCGGGCTGTTCGTGATACAGCAGAAATTATTCATGCCGCCACCCACAGATAAAGATCAGGAGTTGCAGCATAAAATCATGAATTACATGATGATCTTCATGGGATTCATGTTTTATCACGTTCCTGCCGGACTTTGTGTTTACTTCATCGCTTCCAGTTTGTGGGGCATTTGTGAACGGAAACTGTTGGACTTTCAATCGAAAAGGAAGCCTGCTGCAAGCGAGACGCAAGATTCAAACACAATTGAAATCAAAGCAGAGTCGAAAAAAGACCGAAAAAAAGAAGACTCAAACAATGATCAGCCTCAGAAAAAAGGTTGGTTTGCCCGTTTGCAGGAAATCGCCGATCAGGCACAGGAGCAAGCTGCTCTGAAAGAAAAAGGACAGCAGCAAAACTCCCGTAACAAAGGCACGGGTAAGAAGTCCAAAAAACGTCGATAGCAAAGATTCCCAAGAGACGCGGTATGAATCTGCAATTTGACGATACCATTGTAGCGCTGGCATCTGCCCCGGGGAGTGGGGCCGCGGGAATCATTCGAATCAGTGGGACGGAAATTCTGTCTTGTCTGTCAGCCTGTTTCGAATCGTCTGATGATTGGCAAAAATGCAAGCATCCTCTGCGTCATCCCGGTCAACTCCAATTAGTCGAATCCGATTTACATCTTCCCGGTGCACTCTACTATTGGCCTACATCGCGTAGTTTTACCGGACAACCTCTGGCGGAGTTTCATACCATCAGTGCCCCGCCGCTCTTGGAATCTGCCATTGAAAATCTGGCAGCCCATGGAGCCCGAATGGCCCGTCCAGGTGAATTCACGTTACGGGCATTCCTGGCCGGCAGAGTTGATTTAGTGCAGGCCGAAGCAATCCTTGGAGTGATTGATGCCTATGATCACGAAGAACTCAATTTAGCGCTTAGTCAGTTAGCGGGAGGCGTCTCTACGCGTATCGGACAGGCACGTATGCATCTGCTGGAGTTACTCTCCGATTTGGAAGCGGGTCTGGATTTTGTGGAAGAAGATATTGAGTTTATAGACCGCCACTCACTAGTTTCTCAATTACATGATATTCGAACCTTTTGTGAACAGCTATATCATGACTCCTCACAGCGAATGGAATCAACGGGCGCCCTTTCACTGGTTCTGGCGGGATTGCCCAATGCAGGAAAGAGTACTTTGTATAATGCCCTGGCTGGAGATGCGCAGCCTGCTTTGGTATCAGATGTTGCCGGGACAACGCGTGACTATCTGGTGACCGAATTAAATTGGGCGGGCCAGGCGATTCAATTAATCGATACCGCCGGCGTTGAAACGGACGCGCATGAAATCTCTGTCAGCGCACAAAAATTTCGACAACAAAAAGTGTCGCAGGCGGATCTGGTGATTTGGTGTCAGGCCGCCGATCTCAAACCGGAATGGGAAGAGAAAGATCAAGTGCAGCGCGAGCAACTCTCTGAACTTCGAAACGTGCTGGTTGTCAAAACCAAAAGTGACCTCTCCCCTGCTCTCTCTGAAGAGCTTCGGAGTTCGAAGATAGACGTCGAGTTGAGTGCCGCCAAGGGAGTCGGTCTCGATACGCTCCAAAAACTGATCTTATCGCGACTGACAGAATATCATCGCGGCAGCAAGCTGTTAATTGGTTCGACTGCCTCCCGTTGTCGCGAAAGTTTAAGGTCAGCGGGGCTTTCATTGCAGGCGGCAGAAGAGGCAGCCTCGAAGCAAGTCGGAGAAGAACTGGTGGCCATTGAAATTCGTGAGGCCCTGCAGCATCTGGGACATATCGTCGGTCAAGTTTATACCGATGACATCCTGGACCGGATTTTCAGTAAATTCTGTATCGGGAAATAAATTTCCGTCTTATGGATTCTGCTGGATTACCCACTCCGGTACTTTTCCGATTTCAATCCCCATTTGTGGAATGAAGTAGAGTAGCATAAATGTGGTCAGGAGTATGACTCCGATCAGGTTCAATATGATTCCATATTTCAGCATATCGGTGATCTTGATTTTTCCGGAGGCGAAGATAATGGCGTTGGGAGGTGTCGCGATGGGCATCGTAAACGCACAACTGGCAGAAATCGCAGCAGGAATCATGATCAGCCGCGGATCGACATTCAGGCTAACTGCTGTTGCAGCCAGAATGGGCAGTAATGTGTTCACCGTGGCAATGTTTGATGTGAATTCTGTAAGAAAGGTCAACATGAGACAAGCAGTCAGGATCAACGCCCAGGCAGGCCAGCCGGAAACCATGTCTGAAAAAACATGACCCACCCAGTTAGATAACTGGGTTGATTGAAATGCACCTGCTATCGCAAAGCCGCCACCGATTAATAATAAGACCCCCCATGGAAGTCGTTCTGCGGTTTCCCAGTCCATCAGGAATTCTGTTTTCCCCTGCACTGTTTTTCGTGCGGGAATGGCAAACATCAGAACCACCATTCCGATAACGACAGTGGAGTCATTGACCCAGCTGGAAGGGTTTTTCATGTCAACTCCCCACTGATTGAGAAAGTGAATCGGCAATGCTTCCCAGCCCGGAATCTGGAACTCGCCTCCAAACCCTAATGGCTTGCGGGTAACCCAGAGAATGGCCGTCGTCGCAAAGATGATTGACATCAGGATTTCAGCTTTTTTAGGGCTACCTAATTTTTGAATATGATCCTGGATGATTTTTTTAGAGGATTCATGAGAATTAGCAAAACGTGGAATTTTCCAGCAGAGAACGATCCAGGCGATAAAAAGAAATGTCACACCAAAGGGGACAACCATGACCATCCATTCCCCGGCAGATAATTGAGGCGCTTCCGGAAATTGTATCAGCCAAATCTGTTGGAAGGAGATATTTGTAGGAGTTCCGATCAGCGTCGTGACACCACCAATGCTGGCGGAATACGCAATTCCCAGTAATAATGCGACCGAAAAATAGTGAATACCTTGTGTGGAATCCTCTACAGTCTCACGCTGTTCTAATTCCGTGATGGACCCGATAATGGCCAGGCCTATTGGAAGCATCAGTAATGTGGATGCGGTATTACTGATCCACATCGATAAGAAGGCCGTCGCGAACATAAAACCAAGCACGACACGTTTTGGGCTGGAGCCGATCACGTTGATAATATGTAACGCGATACGCCGATGCAGGCCCCATTTTTCTATTCCCAGCGCTAACATAAACCCGCCCATATACAGAAAAATGTTCGAGTTAATATATGCCTGACTGACAGTTTTGGGATCCTGTATTCCAAAAAGAGGAAAGGCAGCTATGGGAATGAGGCTGGTAACAGCAATCGGCAGCGCCTGTGTCATCCAGAGAATGGCCATCAAAGCAGTCACGGCAGCCAGACGTTGCGCAGCTGCTGACATATCCTCGGGAGTAGGAAGATTCAGTATGAGCACAAACACGAGAATACTGAATACTTTTCCATAAAATGGAACACGGCTTTCTTTCGGAAGTGATGAAGCGCCAATCACGAACCTGAAATTCCTATATGTCTGAATGACTCATTCCAAATCGGAATAATTGTTTCAAATAGTAGAGCGTAAGAAATCGTACTGAGAAATAGGAATGTTGCTTAGTCTTCCTCTAAAACCGGATGAATGAACTGATGGCCTTCTGGGCGGACAGTTAATACAGGGCAAGATGCTTTGCGAACCACTTTTTCTGCAACGCTGCCCAGAAGTAAGTGAGCTGCGAATGAGTGACCATGAGTTCCGACAACGATTAAGTCGACCTCTTCCTGTTTTGCGAATCTCAGAATATCAACAAACGGGTTGCCGTGAACCCATTTTGTTTCGATTTTCAGGTCGCCTTTGTCATCATCAAGAATCCAGTTGTCCAGTCTGGTTTCAGCAAAGCTCTCAAAATCTTCTTTGGGAGGCAGAGCATAACTCTCAAACATAGGCATATAGACAATCGGGTCTTCGATCACATGCAGCAAGTAGATCTTGGCATCAAATTTTTTGGCCAGTTCCACTGCGTACTGGGTAGCCGCCTGAGATGTTTCACTGAAATCGGTTGGTATGAGGATTTTTTTCATTTCAATCATGATGGATTCCCTTTCACGTTCAAGGCCGGCTTCATTTGCGATCTTCGCGAGAAGACTCCATTATAAGGGGAGTTAGTAAGGAAACAATAGAGGCGGGAAGTTGTATCTTCGCATTAAGTTTGTGTTTTTATATTTTGGAAAGAATTTGAGGTACTGGTTTGTGAATCAGGGAAATTCTCCTTATGATAAAGGCGATGTCACAGGCCTTGGGGTTCTGAATGTCATAGAAAATCGATCAACTTGAGAAACTTATAAGATCACATTCCGGAGACAAAATTATGGAAAAATGGCCCATTGGTGTATTTGCTTCAGTTGATGCAGGCTTGGGTGTGCATCTGGATGTTGTTCAGGAACTGGGAATCCCCACAATTCAAGTTCACGCTCCGCATAAACAATCGCGAACTCCCGAAGCGGCACAGGACTTTTTAGATCGCTGTAACGCAGCGGGTATTCAAATTACTTGCGTTTTTGGTGGTTTTGATGGGGAGAGTTACGCCGACATTCCAACCACGAAAAAAACAGTAGGCCTGGTACCCTTGGAAACACGAGCCGCTCGTGTTGAAGAAATGAAAGAAATTTCCGATTTTGCACGGCTATTGGGATGCCATACTGTCGCTCTGCATATTGGATTCGTTCCGGAAGATCGGAATTCAGAAGATTACAAAGCACTGGTAACGGAGACTCAGCATCTACTTGATTATGTTAAGGTCAACAGCCAGGTTCTGAATCTGGAAACAGGTCAGGAATCAGCAGATCATCTGCTCGATTTTATCAGTGATGTATCACGCGATAATCTGAAGATTAATTTTGATCCTGCCAATATGATTCTGTATGGTACGGGAGATCCCATCGCGGCATTGCAACGTGTAGGTCACCTGGTAGCCAGCGTACATTGTAAAGATGCCACATGGGCACCCGAAGGAAAACGCGGAATCGATTGGGGCGCTGAAGTGCCGCTTGGTGACGGTGATGTCGGAATGGCCACGTATTTGCGAACTCTCAAAGATATTGAATATACCGGCCCCTTGACGATTGAACGAGAAATTCCGGAAGACCGTGAGCAGCAGAAAGCGGATATCGGAAAAGCTGTTGATCTATTAGATGAGCTGAAAGAATTAATCGGTTAGTCAGAGTGGCCTGTGAACTGCTGACGAGGAATTGCGGTTTCGGAGACCGTCTGTGAAAAATGTGCTTGAAGATGTTACGTGTGCGGGATGTTGTTGCGTATGCGATGATATTCAAGTCACAACAGACGGTCAGCAGATTCTCGAGGTTCAAACCACTTGTCCTCAAGGGCAGGCGTGGTTTAAAGAGTCTTTGCAGACGGAATCATTATTGCCCCTGATCAAGGGGGTTGAGGCATCGCATGCAGAAGCAGTCACATCAGCCGTCGGTTTGATTCAAAAAGCACAGGCTCCGTTAATATTTGGTTTAGCTCAATCGGCCACAGATGCGCAACGGGCCGCCGTTGGTCTGGCAGATCAGATTGGCGCTACCATTGATACCGGCGCTTCCGCAGCGACCCGAGCCTTACAGCAGGTCGGAGAGGCGACATGTACTCTAGGCGAAGTGCGCAGCCGTGCTGATCTGATTATTTATTGGGGCGCAGACGCGTTACTGGCAAATCACTGTCATCGACAGAGTCTCTCCTCAGGGGCAAAAGAGATTCCGCGTACCATTCTGTCAATGGGGATAGAGCTTTCCCGATCCAGTGAATTTGTTGATAAAACGATTTCACTGGAACCGCAGCAGGAGTTAGAAGCCATCTGGAACTTGCGAGCCGTATTGAAAGGCGTCGATCTGGCGGGTAAGCAGCCAACGGGAATTGATGAAGACTCTCTACAGGAACTGGTGGCTCTCATTCAGCAGAGTAAATATGTTGTTTTCTTTTATGGTCCGGATTTTAAACAAGGGCCTTTGTCTCACCGCAAGATTGAAGCGTTATCGTTGTTGATTCAGGAAATACAGGCCAATCGCCGCTGTCACGGGATCAGCGTACCTCCCGCTGGTGAGACCAAAGGGCTTGAAAATGTACTGGCGTGGCAAACCGGTTATGCGGCTAGTGTTAATTTTGCATCGGGCTATCCGCGTTATTCGCCGGGTGAATATTCAGCGAACGCGCGACTGGAACAGGATGAAGTCGATCTTTGTATTCTCGTGGGAGCGAATCCCCTTTCCGGCTTAACAGTAAACGCGCAGCAGCGATTGGCCCGAATTCCCGTCGTTCTGATTGGGCCAGCGATGGTGGAGTTACCAAATTTGCATGGTTTTATCCCCACGGCTATTTCCGGAATTCATTTTCCTGGTTCGATTTATCGCTTCGATGGAACTCCACTCCCCTTGCGTGGATATGTCTCCACCACACTATCCAGTGAAGCCACTGTCTTGGCAGAGATCATTTCCTTGGTGAAGCAACCAGCGACTCATTAATTTACAGTGATTCCCCTCCTGCGATTTCTCACTGAACCGCCCATTCAGACCAATCGTTAAAGTCGATTCACAAATCTGAATTGAATATTCCTCCTGAGTGGGGTTTCCGTGTTTTTATAACCTAGGTTTTCAGTAATCTTTACCACATGGAAACCATGAACGTGTTCCATTTGATTTGACATGATCTCTGAGTTCTTCGAATTCAGAGTTGCTACCATAGATTATCAGGTTGTGAGAATGACGACAGAAACGAAAGAGTTAACAGACCAGATTTCTGAATCTGAGAGTGATCAGCAGCAGACCGTTTCGGTCCGTGTTGACGATATCATCGTGGGCCGAAGAATTGACCATGCGATTTATGACAGCAATGGTGTCTTGTTACTAGCGGCAGGATCAGTCGTCAACACGCGTTTTAAACAACTGCTACGCGACCGGAATATGCCCGAAGTGCAAATCAACAGTCAGGATGCTGCCGCGGTGAGTTTGAATGCGGCGTTTTCTGAAAATACCAAGTTCGATGACGCGGCATCGGGAATCTTTTCGACTGAGTTAACAGCGAAGCTGGATAAGCTCATTGAATCTGGTTCAATGTTTGTGGCCAACACCGGTGCTTCCGTTCGAGATTCGATGGTCGTTCATGGCTGTAAAGGTTATGATCAGGAGGAACGGAAAAAGCTGTTCACGCAACAGCAGGAGTATGGCGAATCGCTGGATGGAATGATGCGAAACGCTTTGAAAGGGGAAACACCCAAAGGATCGGAAATTGCTGGCATGGCCGCCAGTTATCTGACTCAATTGACGGCGGATGCCGATAGTGTGATTTCAGCAGCAGCAGAAGCGGGTAAAGACGAATCGTTATCCCAACATTGTTTGCAGATGTCTTTATTGGGAATGGCAATCTGTACTGAATTAGATTTTGACGAAACAAACGTACGAAATATTGGTTTGTGTGGTCTCGTACATGACTGGGGAATGGTAAGAGTTCAGGACAAAATTGGTAAATGTCGACGTAAATTGAATTCGGCAGATCTCCTGGAAATGCAGAAACATCCGATCTATTCCCTGGAAATGCTGCAAGGTGTAGCCGGCATTCCGAGTATCGTACCTCTGGTTTGTTTTCAGGTACACGAACAGCCTAACGGACGCGGTTATCCTCAGAATCGAACTCAAAACATGATTCATATGTTCGCACGCATTTTGAACGTCGCACATTGTTATGTTTCCCTGACGACCTCCCGCGAAGATCGCCCTGCACTCATGCCTTACGCTGCCATGGAATTTCTTTTACGACTGGCAAACGATAAAACAATCGACGCGGCACCCATGCGTGCCCTGTTAAATCTGCTTTCTCTCTTTCCAGTGGGCAGCTTCGTTACTTTGACAGATCGCAGTGCAGCCCGAGTCATTCGACGAAATGGCAGACATTATACCAGCCCGATTGTTCAAGTGATCCAGACCCCTGACGGGAAGCCGACAGATCTAGAAGATCCGAAGAATATTATTGATCTGAATCAGAGTGATCACCAGATTGATCAGGCCTTGCCAACTCCCGGAAAAGATGAGATCGATCTTTCCTCCCCGCTCTTCGATGGCCAGATCTAATTTCAATTTCGCATGATAATGTGTCTATTTCGGAAGGCATATACATCGATTTTACCATTATTAATGGCTGTATAATCCAGGTATCAGGAAAACTAAGGATTCCTCTTCAGTAAACGCTGGTTTTGCTTGAATCTGAGAGGGGAATGGCTTATATTTCCATCTCGTTACCATTAAACGATGATTTCATAGGGGGTTAACGCCTGTGAAAGCTCGTTCGGAAACGAAAAGGGCATGTAGCTCAGTTGGTAGAGCACAGGACTGAAAATCCTGGTGTCGGCGGTTCGATCCCGCCCGTGCCCAATTTTTTTCTCTCTTACCCCTCTTCCCCACGTTGATCTGCTGAAGCTCCTTGCGGCAACAAGATCCGTCAGGGCCCTGTTTTCTCTCCTCAAGATCAATCGTCTAAAACCCAACCAATTCGGACGAATTTTGTGCTCACCACTACCCTGCTGTATTAGTCGCCGTTCTCATGCTGGAAAGCGTTGGTCTGCATTGGTGAATTTATGAATGTTACTTCTCCGTCGGAATTGCCCCCAGGATCGGTGATCGCGGATCGAAATTGAGTCCGCCGTGATTTCACAAAAAGAAAAATCGTTTCAGTAATCGAAGCGCGGAGCGATGTAACCTGGCCCGCGGGCATCTGTGAACCAGAGAATCCGGCACAGGCTGAAGTCATTAAGAAGCTGAATGGTGAGTGATGAAGATAGTTACTTCTTCTTCCTTAAAATATAAAGTGGAAGAAAAAATCCAAGTCCGCCGCCAAAAAGCATACCTATTGGAATAGTAAAAAAAAGAAATGCCCAACCAGCTCCGACAAAACCACCCTGACTTGCTCCTCCATCCATCATTACACAAAAATAAAAAGTACCATAAAATCCAATGACTGCACCGAGTACGATTCCAATAAGTACTGAGCTTATGGCTAAGATTGATTTTGTTGCTGTCGCGATTTCCTCGTCTATTCCATCTTGTATTTCGTTTTCTTCAGACACGCTAATACCTCAGGCTTCAGTCTAGTTGAATAGAAATGTCTCGATGTTTCATACATTCTAAAGGCGTAGTAAGTAATCGAATATCACGCATTTATCGAAAATATAACAAAAAAGAAAAACTGTCAGATTGAGGTTAACTATGGTCACTGTAGACCAAACAAAGGGTGGAAATCGAAATGAATTGAAAATGTTCGGGTAACGAACATTACCCGGACAAAATAGATGAGAGATTGATGCACGTGAAAGGTCTCAAGAATTGATTATCTACAAAGCAGACCTATTATCGTACTTTGAGTGCATCTGGCGACTCTTTTTGAATGGTCAATTATAAAACACTCTTGAATTGCAATGTTGTTCCATGAATGTTCGAAAGAAAAAACGAAACGCTTTTGATTTTAAAAGCCGACCATTTACTTTGCGGGTTGAAAACGATATGTGGTTGCATGTGTATTCTGACGACAAGTAATTCGTTATCAAATACTTATTATGTGGTGCGAAAGATCAGCCAGATACCACCAGAACAGCGAGAGTTGCATCAGCAGCAGTATGAACGGTTTAGAAAACGCGTTCAAGAATCTACGATCCTTCAACTGATCATTGGTAGTGGGTCAGTTTGCGTTTTTTCTTGCTTGAGCGATTAGGCATGGATAAAGTCTATGCTGGCTATCAAGTCTCGGCAAGTCGAGACATCTCTTGGGGAAAGGACCGATGGAAGAGAAACCAATCGCCAAATTCAAAGTGTCATTCAAGCGTTTGTACCTTGTGGTGATGGCCTGGGCTATTCCGGGGTTTCTATTGTTTGTGATTGCAGATGCAGCGGTTTGCGGTGTTGAAAACATGCATTTTTCTGGTACTCTGATCACAATCTTGGTGGCTATTATTGGAATGGCAGTCCTTGCAGCGGCTCTAGTAGCCCCTCT
>NZ_CALEMX010000088.1 GCF_937910335.1 uncultured Gimesia sp.
CTTGACCCACCAACGCACTTCACAACAATCAATCGCAGTGATCAACAACCCATTCAAAAGCAGAACGGCACAAGTCACCATAAAAAAACAACATACAAACCAGAGCAGTAAAATCATATAAGAACAGTCCCATATTGAAAAAAGAAAATCACGCATGCGAAAGTAAGCGAGGATCCAATTGAAAAGTAGGGACGCGACCCATGTATCCGTCCGCCAAAGTAAAATCAATACAGAAAGAATTGCTAACGTGACACCAACGGGTGTTGTTCGTGCCTTTCGTGATTTTCGTGGTAGAAAATAATCTGCTATGACATCAGTACAATCAATCTGTGAACAGAGATTCTACTTGATGTGCCCCAGACGACAGACATGAAAATCCACCACTAATGACCAAAGCAGAGAACCGTGAAATAGATAAGGGGCAATTGTAGCAGCGTTGGGCGTGACCAGCCTTTGCTTACTTTACCGATTGTTGTGTGCTGCTTTGCTCAAAGGCCTTGAGAAGTTGACCGAGATGGGCTGATAGCAACGCAATGGTTTTTTCGTTGGAGCCATTCTGCTTCGCGGCTTCTCGCTCAATGGTAATGACGTGCCTCAGGGTTTCGATTTGTATTTCCAGAAGCGACTTAATTCGT
The DNA here is from genome assembly GCF_937910335.1 of uncultured Gimesia sp. Classification (GTDB taxonomy): domain Bacteria; phylum Planctomycetota; class Planctomycetia; order Planctomycetales; family Planctomycetaceae; genus Gimesia. Next base: position 636 of record NZ_CALEMX010000088.1, read on the forward strand.
CTCTGCAACAGCCAGTCTTTGATTGAGGGCTGGAAGAGGTCGTCGAGTTGGTACTCAGGACTTAACTTTGAGGGAGGATATCCACGCGGATAAGAGGTGATTTGTCGACGAAGGATATCATAGCAATTGTGGCATACCTGATGCGGCCCGGTCGTTTCACGTGATGACATAGTTGGTCTCTTATCATCCAGGTGCGCAAAGAGCGTGGGCCATGACTGCTTGCCAAGACTTATGAGATGGGCAATCGCGGCATTGATCCGACGAGCAGATTGAGCAGACTGGTATTGAACTCCCTCTTTAACGAAAATATCGCTTTTCTTCAGCACAAGCATTTCCACGGAATCTTGTGGAGAGCTTGTGGTTTGCTTCGTAACTATCTTCCCTTGCCTTTTTTGTGCATTAGCGTCCGAGCCGCCAACGTTTGATTTATGGATTGTGATTCGTGGCCGATACTGAAATCTATCATAGGCTGTTTCCATAGGAGCTGCGTCGAGCGATCCAGGTCGCTCAACCACACCATCGAAAATGCCATATTCGTGGACGTCGTAGTCGAAACGTTTCCCAGGATGTGGTTTCTTGATTTCGGAGGCAGCACGATAAAAAGGAAATTCGACAGGTCGTTCCAATCTCTTTCCATTGACAGTGTCTATTTGCAGGAATATTTTCTCCGAATCGGCTTTTGTGCCCCCACGTGTAGAAACTCCGGCCACCCGAACAACCGTACCAAGGGGATAACCTAAGTTACCAATCACATTGTCTTTCCCAAATGACTTGACGGTAATAACCGAGTGAGCCTCCGCTCCCGTCTTTGCTGAAAGTTTTTGGCCAGGAGCGCTGGATACCAAGATGGCACAAAAGAGTATTACTAAGATAATTCGCATAGGAATGGACCTCCCGAAAAGTGAGTCATTTCCAATAATGTATAGCTTCCTATGAACGATCACTCAATAGCAACCATGCATCCGAACAATAAAGCTGTCAGGAATCGAAAAATGACTTTTTGTAATACAGAGTAAAGTATTCGTACCCCCACAATCGCACTTTTCAAACTCACTCATCATATTTAAGAATGATCCGGGAGCCGACCGCATCTGTGAAGACATTAACGCTGATCTCAATGCCATTTTTGCCGAACTCGGTATAACGGCGTTTCTTGCTCTCGAGAGGACGTCGAGTTTCGCGGTAGCCTTTGTCGCGCAGTTGCTGACCAAAATAGTCAAACGCCTCTTGCAGTTCCAAGGTCGACTTGAAAATACAACGATCATCGCCATCGTACTTCAGAGACTGTAAATTTTCAGGGAGCTGAATTTCTTTTTGAAGAAAGAGATGCCCCTTTGGTTGAGCAATTCCCAAAGCAGCCAGAGCCGCGGGATCATTTGAGCCTTTAAAGGAAAGTCCCTTGCAATCCATGTCGACTTTGACCCCCTTCGATCGTTCATTCAAGCTCAACTCCACTTCAGACTTGCCATTTTTAAAGGTCACCTCAATCGAATCTTCCTCAATTTCTTTCTCAGCCACTTTCCAGCCGCGCTTGGCCATTTCAACTTGATAGAACCGGGTCAGCTTGGCAAGCGTAGTCGGACTGGTAAAGCTGACGTCTTTGAACCGGGCATCAAATTCCAGTTTCTGCGCATCGCCGGGAAACGGCAAGTGAAACGCATCCGCCTTGAAATCTATTTCCTGTGCGATGTTCACATCAACCCAGCCTTTAGCAAGCTGCTTTTGTTTCATCTCCTTCTTGCGCTTTTCTTCGCTACGCATTACTTTTTGGGCTGCCTCTTTTTTCGCAATCGCCACTTTGAACTTAGCCAATTGTTGCGTCGCGTTTTTCTCATCTTTCAAATGAGTATCGGAAATCGGCTGCACGCGGATGTCCCGGTAGAAAGTAGGCGCCTTAAAGAATCCCGGAACAGAATTAATGGCGATTGCCCCCTTGGTCCGATTCAGTCCGTCAATCTGATTGACCACCACTCCATTGACAATGACTGTCAGTCGCTTGCCACGACTGATCAGCTTCAAACGATTCCATTCTCCCAGATCATTTTCCACATCCCGGGGAAGCTTAGGTGCCGGGAAGGCCCAATTCTTCGGTTCGGTAGTCGATTTCACATCACGAAAGAAAACCGCACCGATATTATTATTCAGTGATATCTCGATCGACTTCGGAGCCGAAAAGGCACCTTCCTCATCAATCGTATGGATATAAACCGAACCCGCGGCTCCGACAGTGACACCGTTCTTCACACGTTTCGCCCGCCATTCAAAAGTGAGCACGTAGTCTTCGAACTGTGCCTTGTGCATCAAATAGCTTTTGGAAGCCCCGGTACAAACCAGTAATCCCTGTTGGACAACCCAGGCATCACTCAACTCCACCGGCTTTTTTTCATCCTGGAGATGATAAGACCAACCATCAAGGTCTTTACCATTAAACAGCACAGTTTCTTCAGCACTCGCCGAGATTGAGAACACGACGAAAAACAACACGATACCACTCAGTTGATAAGTTTTGCGCATAGCGATTCCTCACCAGAAATGAATTGTTACGCCCGCACCGATCAGTCTAACGACTTTGAGGAAACTTTGAAAACAAATTCACCAGGAATAGGCATCGGAATGCAATAAAGTCCCGTAGCCTTAAGTCTGGATTTTAAATGGTGTCCGACGCCATTTCTGTCCATAAGAAACAGCGCGCTGCAACACAGAATACTGCTCACGACCAGGTTCATTGAGCCGGAACACCTGCGAGTTTGAGAAAGGCGAGCCAGCGTTCACGACTTTCCCCATCAAAACCACACATGGTAATCGCGGATTTCAGCATCGCACCTCGAAATCGTCGATCGCCAACCAGCAGAAATGTTTCGCCCAGAAACACCAATGCAAAGGGCAGATCTTCTGTGATTCTACCGCTGTAGTCAGCCCAATAGCTGGATGTCAAAGGAAAAGTAACAATACGATCATCGCGTCGGATTTCGACAATGCCTTCAGTGACACTCAGCTTCACTCTCTCAGCCTGAGGACGCGTATAGAATCTGTTGAAGAAAAACACCCCCATAAAAGTAAATACAATCCTGAAGGCAATCAGAAACCCGCTTAGAAAAAAGGCACGTTCAAGTGACATTGAACTGAAAATCAAAATCAACATCACAAGATATGTAATCAGAGTCCATCGGCGTCCCAACCCTATGAAATAGGAAAACACGGTCCAGAAAGTAGGCAGCTTGTTCTTGATCCGTTCGGGTAACTCTTCCGATAGAACCGGGTGATGTCTGGCATAGTCAGCCAGACCCGACTGGGCAGCATCAAGACAAGACGGACAATAAACATGGCCATCCCACAGCATCACCAGATCATCGCCGGTGTCGGAGCACTTTCGACATTGTTTGTGACTGTCCATAACAAAAGTTCTACAAAGAAGCAGGGGCAATAAATTCTACTCAAAGACTTACAAGCGGATCGGTGCTAGCCGCCGTGCATCCAAATACACTTGAGCGACCAACCTTATTTTAATTAGTCAATCAAAAAAGTCAGAATCGCATCAAATCAATTCTGGAATCACTTCACCTTCTGGCAGCGCAAGCATGGGGCGATCATCCAATGTGCGGAGTTGAGCCTTGGGGTCCATCCCCAGAGCATGATAAACCGTGGCGGCAAAGTCTGGTACCGAAACAGGACGGTCCGTGATATCCGCTGCATGTTTGTCGCTGGATCCCAGCACAAGCCCTCTCTTGATTCCGCCTCCACCCAGCGTCAGGCTGAAGCAGCGGTTCCAGTGATCACGCCCGGGAGCACGTGGGTCGTTATTCAGCCGCGGAGTACGTCCGAATTCACCAGCAGTAATCACCACGGTGTTATCCAGCATGCCTCGTTCGTCGAGATCATTTAACAGCGCCGCATAACCCTGATCATAAGGGGGAACTTCGGTTCTGAGACGGGGAAAGACTTCCGGATGATGATCCCACCCATAACGCACATAACCTTTCACGGTCACAAATCGTACGCCCGCTTCGATCAGCCGTCGCGACAGCAACAACCCCTGCCCCACACGATTACGCCCGTATTTGTCACGCATCTGATCTGTCTCCTGCGAGATATCAAATGCGTTTTTGGCGCGCTCTGAGGTAATCATGGAAAGCGCTCGCTCGCGAAACTGTTCGTGAGTTCGCGCAAATTGAAGTTGCTGCTCTTTATTTGATTGAAATTGATCAAGGGCCGACAGCAATGATTGTCGATCACTCAAGCGATCTACACTCACTGCTTCAGGCGGACTGAATTCATTGACTTGAAAACTACTGCTATTCGGATCGGGAGTGACAAGAAACGGGTCATAAGTGCGTCCCAGATAACCGCCGAAACCGGGGGCGCCATAACGCGGGCTGTCCAATTTGCCCACCTGCACGAAAGGTGGTGTCTGGCGTGCACGCCGTTCCTGTTGCCACGTCAACATCGCACCGAATCCTGGTGGATTAATCGCCGGTGTGAGGCGACTCCCACTCATCAAATGAAAATCACCCTGCCCATGCGTGGGTGAGTAGGAGTGCATCGAACGAATGAGCGAGAACTTGTCAGCACAGTTGGCCAGGTTCGGCATCAACTCGCACAGTTCCATCCCGGGCACGCGCGTGGTAATCGGGGTCAGCTCGCCACGTATCTCAGCCGGTGCATTCGGCTTCATATCATACATATCAATGTGGCTCGGCCCACCCAACAACCACAGTAGAATACAGTTCACCTCGCGCCGCGGTTTTGCAGCCTCAGTCGGCTGTCGCATCGTGTCTATCAGGTTAACGCCCAAGGCAGATAAACTGCCCACCTGCAGCAATTCACGCCGATTCAACCCTGCATTTAAACGCAACATATTTCGTTTCTCGTCTGAGACGTACAATCATCTGAGGGATTTAAGTGAAACTCAAATCAGTTCGCGCATCGGTTCGATGCCCTGATCGACCAGATATTGCGGCGTGCCGCTGCTGTCGAAGATGCGGGTGCCATTCAGATCCAGGCCGACGTTGCGATACAGCGTAGCAAAGACTTCCTGGAATTTGACCGGCCTGTCGATCGCAAATTCACCATAACGGTTCGTCTTGCCAACAACCTGACCAGTTTTCATCCCGCCACCGGCGAGCATCGCACACGAAACTTTCGGCCAATGATCGCGGCTGTTGTTTTGATTGATTTTCGGCGTGCGTCCAAACTCACCCCACACCACCACAGAAACATCTTTGTCCAAACCACGTTCGTGCAGATCGGTCACCAGAGCCGAGAGACCCTGATCGAGCAATGGAAATTCTTCGCGAGATTTGGGGAAGTTCATCCCATCGGGACCATGCCAGTCCCAGCGACTGTAATTCAATGAAACACAGCGGGCACCCGCTTCAACCAGCCGACGCGCCAGACAGAAGTTTTCGATCATCCGAGGTGCGCCATCGCGTTGAAATGTTTCGTCACTCTTACCGTAACGGGCAAGAATCTTCGGATCTTCTTTCGAGAGATCCAATGCATCGACCAGTTGCGACGTCGTCAGAATATTCATCGCCTGTTGCGAGTAAACGTCCATACTTTCCATCAAACCGGAAGTGTCGGCTTCACGACGAAACGTATCAAACGCGCGCCGCAATTGAACGCGATCTTTCAAACGTTCCAGCGTGATGCCCTGCAAGATCATATTCTCCGGCGAACTGCGCGCTTTGCGACCGACCAGATTGAAGGGCGAATGCTGAACTCCCAGAAAGCCACCCGTTCCCGGTTCTCCCCAGGTACCGTTGCCCGTTTTATACATCAACGCAACATTCGAGGGGACCGCTGCATTCACTGGACCTTGAAGCTTCGAGACAAAGGCACCCGCTGCCGGCCAGCCACCGGGAGGCTGCCGACTGCCGAAACGTCGCCCCGTCATACATTGATAGGCATCATGTCTGCCGTCCGCATCAGAGATCGAACGCACGGGAATAAACTTATCCATCATGGCGGCCATCCGCGGAAACAGTTCGCAGATTTCGATGCCGGGCACGTTGGTTTTAATCGCATTAAACTCGCCACGGATTTCCGTAGGCGCTTCCGGCTTGGGATCCCACAAATCGATGTGTGACGGACCGCCGGGCATGTAGATATTAATGATCGCTTTATGATTGCTGCCGGTCAGGCTATCGTTCTCAGCCTGAAGCACACCCGGCAAGGAAATCCCACCCAGGGCCATCCCGCCGATCTTCAAGAAGCTGCGACGCGAAACACCATCACAAAATTGACCACGTTTCGCAGTCGATTTACCTAGAATCGTCAGCATGCAATTTCTTCCCGGAAAACAATGATTCACAACACCATTGAACAAGCATAAAACAACGCTGATATGATAACAGACATAGATTTCGGATGCAATTCGTAACTCAGATTTCCCTGAGGATCCTGAGTTCAATGCCCCAAATCAACTAAAAAGGGCCTCTTTTTATACTCACTTTCTGAGCGGCTCGGTGCTAGCCGCCGTTATAGTATTTGTGCTTGTGTCGTTGTTAGAACAGGGAGGCGGTAGTTTGGATGATTTCACTGAGCGAAAATGCACATTACAAGCAACGTCGGCTAGCACCATTCCGCTCAGTATTACCATGAACCTTATCCGCGCGTTAGCCTGCAGCAGAAATAATTTGTACCCTCACTTTGTATCCGCTATCATCGAAGCCTGCTACAAATAAGTGTTTCCAAAATCCTCATCAAGGATACCCCCCATGAATCATAAACAGACGCGGCGAAGGTTTTTACAGGATTCAACTAAAGTAGCAGCCATCACGGCGGCAACTTCAGCATTGGGAGGCGTGCACGTTTTTGGTGCAGAAAAATCAGCTAAGCTAAACATCGGCATTATCGGCTGTGGTTCGATTATGGGACATCATGTCAAAGGTCTTGTCGAACGCAAAGAAGCCGTTTCTATTTCGTATTTGTGTGACGTCGATCCGCGACAAATCGAACGTACGGCAAAGTATATGCACGGGTTTCAATCAAAGCCGCCAAAACAGACATCCCGCTATGAAGATGTGATCGGCGACAAAAATGTGGATGCGGTCATCATCGCTACACCTCATCACTGGCACGCTCCAATGACGGTCGCGGCAATGAGGGAAGGCAAAGATGTATACATCGAGAAACCCATCTCACATGTTTACAACGAAGGCCATCAAATTATAGAGGCAGCCAAGAAATACAAATGCGTCGTGCAACAAGGCAGCCAGATGCGTAATAGCCCCGTCACACTCAAAGCAGAAACCTTGTTGAAGCAGGGAATCATCGGCGATATAAAAATTGCACGAGCCTGGACCGCCGAATCACGCAGCACTGTCAAACCAGTGCCTGACAGCACACCTCCCAAAGGCGTCGACTATGATCGCTGGCTCGGGCCGGCTCCGAAACGCGATTTCAATCAACTTCGCTTCCACCGCTCCTGGCGCATGTTTCGCGATTATGCCAACGGCGAAATTGGCGACGATGGAATTCACGATCTGGATATGGCAGCCTGGGGTCTGGGTGTCGACACCCTGCCCCAACAAATCACAGCCCGCGGCAGCCGTATGATGCTGCACGGCCACGCCAGCGATTACCCCGATAACATGAACGTCACTTACGAGTACCCCGATGGTCGACTGCTGATCTACGAAAACTACCCCTTCACAGCCTATGGTCTGCATGGATTTGACAACGGAAATGTGTTTTACGGCACGGAAGGTCATATGATCTTCTCCAGACGTGGTGCCTTTAGTGTGTTTCTTGGTCCCAAGAATAAAAAGGGCCCCACAGAAGGAAAAGACCTTAGAGGTCAACGCGGTTACCCAGAACACATGTCTGAGTTCCTGAACGCAGTACGAAATCGCACCCCCACCAAAGCCAACCCGCAAACCGCGCATCGCAGTTGTGCCCTCGTGCATTTAGGAGAAATCACCTACCGCACACGCGGCCGTCTAGATTTCGATCCCAAAAAAGAACAGTTTATCGACTGTGATGAAGCCAATACCCTACTCGGCAAAACCTATCGTAAACCATATGGGCTACCCACATAGACAAGAGCACCAGTGTTCGCATTGAGAAACGTTACCTTTCCAGTACGTTTAAAGGCTACTTTAATTACTTCTTATCACATTGAATAATAAACGAGTTTATGGAAGACATGAAATTTTCAACCTTGATTCTATTGTTTTTGGGATTTTCCCAATCACCTTTTGCGGCTGCACAGCCTCCGAGCAAAACAAACATCCCCACAACGCCTGCCGACATCATCTTTGAGCGCGACGTTCATTATCGTGAAGGCCATGACCGCTGGGTCCTAAATGTCATTCGTCCCAAAGAAACCTCAACTCAACCTCGGGCAGCCATCGTACTGGTCCATGGAGGCGGATGGAGCGGAGGAGATCATTACCGATTTTCCAAAATGGGATTTGAATTTGCGCAAAAGGGATACGTTGTCATCACCCCGACATATCGAATGATTCAGGACAAAGCTTTCCCCGCTTGTCTACATGATGTAAAAAATTCGATACGATGGTTACGTGCGCATGCAAAAAAATACAATGTTGATCCGGACAACATCGGTGCCTATGGAAATTCAGCCGGTGGAACATTAGTCCTCACCGCAGCCCTGACTAACAAACAGGACGGCTTCGAAGGAAAGGGCCCCTATCAGAACTTCTCCAGCGAATTGCAGGCTGTTGTTTGTTCTGGAGCAGTCGGAAATATGCTG
>NZ_CALEMX010000089.1 GCF_937910335.1 uncultured Gimesia sp.
TTGATATTCACCGCGGCTGGCACGGTCGGACACAGTTACAATTCCAATTTTGGCAACGTCCGAGTTTGACACGAGTGTTCCTTCTTTAAAATGAAGTCATTTGAGACCACGCAAATGCTGTTACAGATCAATGTACTCACTATTTTCAACGGTCATATAATCTTCCGCGCCGACATCGGTGTTGATCAAGATACCCCCCACCAGCACAATTCGTTTACACGAAAATTCATTGATGGTGGCATCTAAGATTTGATTGATCTGCTCGTGAATGAGTTCATAGCAGATCTGTGTCGCTTCTTGAATTGGAGCAGAGGCTGAAAAAATGCGACCCTGGTAAGGACTCAGCATTTTAATGATTTGTGGTTGTTGAAAATCATCATATTCACTGGCAGGGGCACGGCCGGACTCAATTTGAGTAACGGCACCTACTAGCGCTCCACAGGTAGATGTGCATCGGGATTGACCGGGGCGTAGCATATTTCCGATACTGCCATCGGCGGCGATTCCAATATGTGGGCCATACAAAATGAATGCCGTTCCCCCTTCATGGATGTGATTTGCATACGCGGTCATTCCTGTTTTACCAGTAAAAGGAAAGCCGGCTAAACCACCTAAGTGAAAAGGGCCATCAAATTCTTGATTTAAGGTTTGATTTGTAGCAACCAGATCGTCCGCGCAACGAGAGCTGGCAAGTAATGTCGTGCGGCGATCACCACCCAGTTCCTGCTCGATATAATTCAGGTTTTCTTCTGCAACCTGAGTGCATGTTACTGCATTCGGATAATGGCGTTGTACAATTTGATCCCAATTCATAATTTGTTTTCGATTTCGAACCTTTTTTTAATCAGGAGTACTAAAGTGATTCACACGTGACTTCTTCTGATTGTGGAAGATCCTGTTTTTCAATCTGATAATTGCGAAACTGAATCGAGTAACTCTCATCAAACCAGTCTTTGATATGAGGTAAGAATTCTGTGTCAAAGTCGGGGGCTGTGTAAAAGGTCTTGCCGAACTGATGTGCCTGGATTTCTCCATCTTCAACGACAATCTGACCATCCTTGTAAACCCAGCGAGGACGTTCAAACATTTCCTGCCGATTTTGTTGAGGAGCGTAGATTGTAATATCAGCGTCTGCTCCTACACCAAGGTGCCCTTTGTTCTTCATGCCCAGGACGCGTGCAGGGGCTGCACGTGTGATGATAGCGATTTCATAGAGTGAGTATTCTCGCTCAAGGTCAGCCAGTACACTTCTCTCGTAAATCTCTTCTGGCATCTGGGAGAGAAACTCCTGTCGGAAATTCTTATCCATCAGTAAATAGATGATTTCCGGATAATGATAAAAGGCGCCGCCATTCGGATGATCGCTGGTCATGATCACCCGCCAGGGATCTTCCATCAACAGATACCATTCCAGAGCTATAGCCCATTGGACGGCATTAATCAGACTGCGTTGAGGGCGGTACTCAATCGGGATCACGCCACAACTGCTTTCCAGTTCACAATCTGCGGTATACCATTTATTACGATTGATGTGGTGCAAAAACTGACTGAAGGGAGTGTCGCCCGTCATCGAGAGCGTTGATCCCGGGTTAATATGCCCGACATCGACGGTAATGTTTTCATGTGAATTAACATAGTCTACGAGTTTTTGAGTGGCAGAGGAAAAACTCGTGGGATCATTTGGATCGCCGTCATACGAGTGAAACTGGACATGTGCCAGATGTCCGCGGTGTCCTTCTAATGATTCCATGGTGTTCAATGTGGTTTCCCAGTTTCCTGGAATTCCCAGATTATTACAGTGGATATGCACGGAGTGTGGTAACTTCAATCGATCTGCTGCACCAGCCAAGCCGCGGACAATCTGCCGGGGAGTGACTCCGAAATTTTGGACAGGGGAATCTAATTCTTTGATCGATTTTCGGCTGATCTGTTTCCAGTCTTCAACACCGCCCGGATTCACGATTTTAATCGTATACCCTTTAGACGATTCCAGAAGCCAGGCACAGTATGCGTCCAGAGAATTCTGATCCTGATTCCGTAAATGCTTCATGACGAAATGATTATTACCGAACAACAGGTAGAAACCCTTATCCAGAATCGGTGTGTCTTGCAATTCTTCGTGAGCGTGTCGTGCGTGCAAGCCCGGGATAGCCGCGTCCATGGCTGTTGTATATCCGATGCTTGCAAATAAATATCCGGTGGCAAACGTACTGGGAACGACTCCTCCGGTTCCCGATCGTGTATGCTCACTACGATAGATGGGGGGCGCGTTGCGTTTCAGTTCGGGCGTCATTTTACGTCCTGCATTCACTTTCGGACCGGCGATATGACAGTGCATATCAATGCCACCTGCCATCACTACGTAACCGGTGGCATCCAGTGTTTTACCCGAAAATGTATCTGCGTTGGGCGGAGTGGGGATGATTTTTCCATCCTGGATCCACACATCACGTACATCGCCGTTTATCCCGTTTGCAGGATCATAAATCGTTCCATTTTTGATGCGGGAAACAGACACAATCAACCTTTAGTATCGATAGAAGAATGAAGCGGGATCGCTGTATTTCGGCAGAATATTTAATGGCGGCAGCAGTTGGAACGGCCACAGCCGGGATCGGCAATGGGGAGCTCTGACTTTTTGTTTGAGTTTTCTCCGATAAACAAGAGACCGCCAGAAATTAAACGTTCAATGGGTGTCGAGGCAGGTGTCTCTGCTTGAAGAATTCCTGCTTTTTCGCAGAGTTCACCCCAATTTTTCAGTGATTCCTGCATGCGATGGCTGACTTCGATCGTTTGAACGTTGGCCTCACAAAAATATTCATAAGTAATCATGCGAT
>NZ_CALEMX010000090.1 GCF_937910335.1 uncultured Gimesia sp.
GAACTCTCACATTCTCGGAGTACTCTTCTGATTTTTTTACTTTACCGCTAATATCCACCGTTGGGAAACGAAATTCCTGTACGCGTCTTTTTACAGAGGAAGTGCCTGAGGATCTCGAAATGGCTGACAGTCACAATCAAATTGAATTGAAGAATCCAGTGATCGCTGCGATTTTAGCATTTCTCATTCCCGGCGCCGGTCATTTTTATCAGGGTAGAACCTTTAAAGCCGCCATCTACTGCTTCTGTATCATGAGTACTTTTTTTTGCGGTATGGCATTAGGAGACTGGAAAACCGTCTATTACCAGTCGGAACCAGGTAAAAGAAATCTCGGATATTTTGCACAGGTGGGAGTCGGCCTACCCGCCCTACCGGCTTTGATTCAGACTTCACGATATAACAAATCAATGAATCCAGATAATCGCGCACACAATGGAGCCAATGCCAGATACTTTGATTCCCACCCCTATCCTCAGGAAATGCCTCTGGAGGCGCCTTTCCACGGAACACTTCTGGATCGTGGTGATGATGGCAAAAACATCAGTGGTGAGTTGGATGGCTATATCAAGCTAAAAACCATCCCTGGAGAGTTTGGCCCCGAAATCAGCGGCACTTTTGAAGGCACCCTGGATAATAAACCTATCGACGCTCTCAATCTCTCCGATCCAATCGGCATGGGGGCACAGTTAGAGGGAGATCCACGACGATTGCTCGAATGTGCTGTCGTGCGAGAAGTGGATGGCCGCCGAACTGATACCGGCCACATCGAAGGATCGATTCCCAGACCTTTTCTTAACTGGTTTGAAATGCCTTTAACGAATCGCGCACTGGATGACGTTAACAAAAAACTGGGGAAACGTTATGAATTTGCCGTCGTATTTACCTGGATTGCCGGCCTGTTAAATCTACTTGTCATCTGGGATGCCTTCGAAGGACCCGCCTATGGAAGAGGTGACGAAGAAGAAATCGCCAGCCCGGAAAATGAGCCCAAACCAACGAAGACGTGAAAGCAGATTCGCAGACAATTTGCAGCAGCGCGTTTCATAAAGCAAAGGCACCAAAAGCATGTCGATTCCACTTCTCTTAGCGAACCAGGTCAATGCCATAGTCTATCTGATTCCACTCTTGGCGGTGATCAGTCTGGTATATAATGCGACGCGCTATGAAATCCCCCAGGTGATTATTCAACGTTCGATCCGCTTTTTCTTCTATGCCCTGATCATTATGGGTGTCTTAATGACGTTATTAGCGATCCTCTCCTGGAATATCTGAACATATTGCCACACATATTCCCCCATCAGATGCCGACTCATCAGTACGCTAATCTTCCTGATCGAACATTTTGATTAGACTTGCTAAAAAATTATCCTCATTTATTCCTAATCAATTGCACTTTACGCGTTTGTTGCCCATACTCAGACGATTAGGGCTATGGATTCCCTTTCTGCAATTATTAGGTTGGGATAACTTTATGCAGGATAATGGATTTGCACTGACAGAAATAGTAGATCTTGCAGATCATAATGAACTTTTTGAACTACTAGATAATGAGCGCGTCTATGCGCTTTCTCATCAGGGAATCACCGATGGCTTTTCCAGTGTGAAAGCGATTAGTCGCTCCACCGGGATCGAAACGCGCCGTCTGCTGCAACCTCAGCTTTCGCCCATTGATATTGCCGTTGCTATTGCAGAGAAACTGCAATTGACGGTTGGATTTGAATGGGCAGAATGCCCGGCGATACTCCTCTGTCATTCCCATACGAATCATCAATCAGCGCTCCAATTATGTAACCAGCTCTCAGCCGAGTTGAATATTCCCGCCGATCGATTTATTCCTTTAAATTATGGCTGTGTAGGTTTCATCGAACTGTTGAACCGCGCCTCGCAATTACTGGAAGATCTTCCGGAGGGCGTGCATATTCCACTGCTCACAGTAGAAACTCCTGAACATTGGCATGATTCGTCTGACAAAGCATTCTGTGGAATCGTCTCTGCGGGTGCCACTGGAACCACTCTCTGGAGAGGACCAGGCCACTCCTTACTGCATGTGGAAACCGCGACCGAATATATTCCAGCAGATCGTCGTAAAGAAGACGTCCCGTTATTCTGGACCGAACAAGGCGATATGTATGATTTCCGAGGGCATCCGGAACATAAACTTGTCATGCATATGGATGGTGAATCCGTTTTCCTGAATGGTGTGGATTTGATGCTCGAAGCCTGTTTGAAGTCATACAAACAAGTTGTCGGAGAAGGTGAACGAATCCTGATCGCTCCACACCAGCCGAGTGGTAAATTATTAAAAGCAATGATCGCGGCGGCACGCCAGATTCCGATCACTGCCGACTATCTCAATAATCTGCCCTTCTATGGCAATTCCATCTCTTCGACAATTCCCACGATTCTGGCCCGTCTCGAAGAAGTAGTTTTTGCGAATGGTTATGCTCCCGTGGATCAGGGAGATATCATTCTTCTGCCGGCAGCAGGCATCTGCATGAACCGCCTGGAAGATTCGATGTGTATCGGAAGAGCCGCCCTGAAATGGCAGCCCGGTCATTATCTGAGTTAGACTGAGAGCGTCTCCCGCGAGACATCCTCAATACGAACCTGCCTCAATACGAACCTGTGAAATCATCCAACGACTCTCACAGCAGATTCAGCCAGACTTCAAGCTAAGCCGCGTCACGGTCAAATGCGCGTGAACCAAAGGCTTCTCGCCCTTCGATGATCGAACCTTTGTCGAACCGCTTCCCAAAGTAGAGTGCCTGTGCAGATTCATCACTCAGCACTGTCTCTGCGTCTCCGCTAACGAGTACCTGACCGGCGCTGATAATATAACTGCGATCTGTAATGGTTAGCGTTTCACGTTCCCGGTGGTCAGTCAATAAAATCGAAATACCACTGTCGCGCAGGTCGGCAATAATATCCTGAATATCGTGAATCGTGACGGGGTCAATTCCAGTGAACGGTTCATCCAGCAAAATCAGTTCGGGAGCACTGGCCAGACATCGGGCAATCTCCAGACGCCTTCGCTCTCCACCGGAAAGTGTTGAGGCAATCTGCTTCCGCTTGGAAGTCAAACCGAACTGATCCAGCAGACGGTCAACGGTATCATGGCGTTGTTTGCGGTTTAAATCCAGAAATTCGAGAATCGCATAGATATTCTGTTCGATGGAAAGTTTGACAAATACACTTTCATCTTGAGGAAGATATCCCATTCCCTGTCGGGCACGTTTATACATCGGCCAGGACGTGACATCGGTCTCTTCAAGATAAACTCGACCTTTTGTCGGTGCAACCATCCCGCAGGCCATACGGAAAGTGGTTGTCTTGCCGGCGCCATTTGGTCCAAGAAGCCCTACAATTTCGCCGCGTTCGACATAAAAATCGACTCCATCAACGGCGCGTTTTCCCGGGTAATCTTTGACCAGACCAACACATTCCAGCAATGCCATGACAGACGTCCTCCTTGACGAATTCGCTTACCTAGAGACTCTCTTGAAGCATTCTACCAAAATCCATGAATCTGCTTAAGAGCGATTTCTAACCCATTTCAATGTCATGAAACTGCTATCGAATTCGTTTCATCCGGGATACATTCGGATAAAAGGGTACAGACAGCTTGGCATAAGGATCTTTGGGGTAGTTCCCGGGAGAAGTTTGATGGTAGAAAAATCTCTTAAAGGGCCCGGCATCAGGAGAATAACCGCGCCCGTCATTCATAAACGGGATTCCATGTGGCCAGTAGATCATAAACGCTTTACCTACCAGAGCCGAGCGAGGTACCGCATGAGCCCGTTCAGCATTTCGATTATTATCCCACAAGCGGCTATCCGCACTACGGGCGGAATTATCCCCCAGTACAAAGAACTCATCGTCTGATAACTGATCAAATCGAACCTGTTGACGATAATCCTCAAACTGGCGGCTCCAGGCTGCCGGATCCCAAAGTAAATCCCAGAGAAACTTCTTCTCGCCAGAATACTCTTTCGGCTGATAAGGTTCTGCTGCACGGTAGTAAATATCACGTTGGAGTAACAAATGCGAAACCACAAAATCCGTTCCTCGACCAGCAATTCCCACAGGAGCTAAATCACCATCGCGGGGTGCCGGTGATACGGGTGGTTGATATTCCGTTTTGTTTTCCAGATCTACCTCGGAACCATCAATCCAGAGACAAAGCCTCTGGTCAACATTCGCAAACATTACCGAATGGGAGCCCTTGCCTTTGAGTTCCGTTTCCACGGTTGTCAATTCTTTTTCCACGGGTTCCGGATTTGGAAAATCTTCCACAAAATAAAGTTTTGCCTGACCTGTTTTAATATCAAAGCGTACCCGATAGTGACGATCGCCTCGCATGAGTTCCACCAGGAATTCACCCGCGTCTGTCTGAATCTCAACATCGAAACTGACTGTTAAATCGCCTACCCAGAAAGCGGCATCATACTTAAAGCTTCCCCTTGAGCTGCCACCCGAATAGTCATTATAGGCAGTGTAATCGTTGATTAAACGAGCGCTTGGCGGAGAACTCTGTATCTGCTGTTTAAATAACTCCGGATTCTCCTTCAGTAACTTCCACTCTTTTTGACGCGGTATCATATTCTGATAACGCAACCATTGAAGGTCTCCGGAAGAAGCGTCCGCAATACTGTCCCGAAATTGATAAGTACGCGACACAGTGTCGATTTCCCAGGCCGATTCCTTTGCTGCCTGAAACTTCGTTTCATCGGGAGCAACCTGAGTCATGACGGACCAGCGTTCAGGCCAACCTGCATTCAGGATATCTCTAGGTGGATAATCATCATCGTAGACCAATTGCTGCACTGCCAGTTGTTTCTGCAAATTATTCTTGCGCAGGATCTGAAATGGTTCTTTTTCATTTTTTCTGGCATAGACGTCACCGCGGGAAATTTGAATTTCTTCGCCGGGCAAACCGACCAGACGCTTAATATAATTTGTCTGTGATTCTTCGGGGTATTTGAAAACGATGATATCCCAACGGTCAGGGTCACCAAACTCAAAGGGAAACTTATTGACAATAATCCGATCTCCCGTGAATGGTGTTGCCTTTCGAAGATCAGAATAGTAACGGCAGTTGGGACAGTATGATCCTGTCACATTCAATTCGGGGCTGTAATACCCGGATTTTCCAACTTCATCACTGGCGCCTACTGCGTATTTTACACCACACTCGGGGCAATTGATTTCTTTATGACGACCATACAGTGTGGGCGCCATTGACCCTGTGGGAATCACAAACGCTTCTGCAGAATAGGCACGGAAAACAAACGCAAATACTAATGCAATGATGATCGACTCGATCGTGTCACGCATTTCATTATGTCGGCCTTGGACTTTTTCAGTCTCGGGTTTGTTTTTTTCAACTGGTTCTACCAGCTTTTTTTTTGTTTTTGTTTTCTTCGCCTTTTTT
>NZ_CALEMX010000091.1 GCF_937910335.1 uncultured Gimesia sp.
AAGTTACGAGACATTGGGAACCGGTGGCGATTTATCAGGTGAAGATTTTCAAAACAAAGGGACTTTTATAGTAGTGAGATCTTCAGTGTTCGCGAAAAGCAGTGCACATAAAACGCATCCCGCGCGCGACGCGTAACAACGCATAATAGGTGGGGTCATCACGGTGTCAAGATAAAAAAAGACACCACAAAATTGGGTGTCTTTGGGAGAAATTTCAGTTGTTGAATAGAGTCGCAGTTATAGAGCTGTTGTTAAATGAAGAGGCGCGGCGATCCCTGCCGCCCCTATTCCAGTAAAGAGGTGAATAATGAGCAGTGACTATTCGAGTTCTTTGACTCGCAGGTTTTTGAATTCGATTCTGGCGCCGTGTCCCAAGAGGGCAAGGTAGCCTGTATCTCGTTTTAACCCGGGATGATCTTTGCCATCAAGGGTTCCGTTTTTCTTGGCGTCGGCCATATCATAGTCGACAATAACGGTACCGTTGAGAGTGACTTTGACTTTGTTGCCATCAACTGAAATTTCCTGTGAGTTCCATTCACCAATGGGATTGAGATGACCTCGCTTTGCTGGTGCCGTTCCATATAATGAGCCGTGATATTGATAGTTTTGGAGCTTGGCATATTTATCTGCGGTATCATCAAGAATTTGAATTTCTTTACCAGCGAAGGCCGGGCTTTTTTTATCGAGATCTTTAGGAACATGGAAACCGATACCGTTGTTGGCGCCGGGTTCCAGTTTGAAATCGAATCGGAGGACAAAATTTTTGTATTCTTTGTTGGTGAAAAGATTTCCGCCGCTCTCTTTTTTACTGATCAGCATACAATCTTTGGCAAAATATCCAGTGGTGGCACCATGCCAACCATCGAGATTTTGTCCATTGAAGATACATACGAAGTCGCTTTCGCAATGTTCTTGTGCGTTCACAGGCGCGGCTGCAAAACTGACGATGGCTAATAGACTAAGTGCAGTAAGATTTCTGGTAGTGATTTGACGCATAACAATGGTTCCTTGATATTTCGCAATTGATAGTGATTCAGGAAGGAAAATCCTGTTGATATTTAAGGATCTTTAAGAAGGTATTTAGAAATGAGCATACCAAAGTGAGATTACAAGAATCAATGGAAAACCAGGTGAAAGCTGAGGGTTTTTTGTTTGAGGCGATTTCGAGTAGAATCGTTCAGAAATGGGAAATTATGAAATCGAAGAATGTCAGAAAACGGAAGATTTAGGGATATGAATTTAGAAAATGAACTGTCGCCGGAAGTCTCTACGATGCGTTGGATTGGTGGTACGGATGGACATTTGAAGATGATCGATCAGACGTTGCTGCCTATGGAGTTTCGTGAAATTGACTGTCATGATGTGGAAACGGTCTGGGAAGCGATCAAGAAGCTGCGTGTGCGTGGTGCCCCGGCGATTGGGATTGCCGCCGCTTATGGGGTTGTGCTTGGATTGCAAACTGGCGCTGGTTCTGAGCGGATCGACTTCAATCAGAGGTTAACCGAAGTTTCGAGCTATTTAGCTGAAAGTCGGCCTACTGCAGTCAATCTGTTCTGGGCACTGGATCGATTAGAAACGCTGGCCACGAATTCTCAGCAATTGACAAATTCTGAAATGCATGCCCGATTATTGGAAGAGGCTCAGCGCATTGAACAGGAAGATCTGGAGATGTGTCAGAAAATTGGTGAGGTCGGAGCCGCTTTGCTTTCCAAAGGGGACGGTGTTCTTACACATTGCAATGCGGGTGGGCTGGCGACATCGGGAGGCGGGACTGCATTGGCGGTTTTCTTTGAAGCGGCAAGACAAGGAAAAGCGATTCATGTTTACGCAGATGAAACGCGTCCTTTATTGCAGGGCGCACGATTGACAACCTGGGAACTGATGCAGCGTGAGATTCCTGTGACACTGATATGCGATTCGATGGCTGGCTGGGTGATGCAGGAAGAGAAAATTCAGGCGGTTGTAACCGGCGCCGATCGTATTGCCGGTAATGGTGATGCGGCGAATAAAATTGGGACTTACTCGGTGGCATTATTGGCTAGCCTGCATGACATCCCATTTTATATCGCTGCTCCCTCCAGTACGTTTGATCTGTCGCTGGAGAGTGGGATACAGATTCCGATAGAAGAACGACTTGCGGAGGAGGTTACACATGGTTTCGGCAAACAGACGGCGCCGGATGGTGTTGAAGTTTATAATCCCGCGTTTGATGTGACGCCGGCAAAATATATAACGGGTATCATCACCGAGCGTGGTTTGATTCAACCTGTTACCACAGCGGAAGTCTTACGCGTGCTCTCTTCCGATCCTGTATGAAGGAGAATCGAAAGAGAGATATGCCGATTTCAATATCCGCGTGGCCGATTGAATCGCGGTGTTGCGGCTGGGTACTGTGGTTGAATGGGTTGCGTTTGCCGGAACTGCTGAGCCGGTTGTTGATACTGTTGCCGATAGCCGTTCTGCTGTTGCGGGCTCTGATATTGAACGGGAACCATTGTTGGTTGTTGCTGGTATGAGGAGGATTGCTGCTCCTGATAGGCCCTTTTTCTTTTCTGAATTTCTTCGATATCCTTCTCTCGCGGTGGCAGGGCATAGTTTTTCCAGGTTGCCTGTTCCTGATATCGATTCCAGAAATGTTGTGAATAGGAAAGCTGTGGTGTAATTCCCCAGCCTGCAGCCGTCTGCGTCTGCGAAAGCACATGACGGTAATTATAAGGCTTAAAGTAATGATATCCGCTGTAAGGCGAAATTTCCTGAAAGTAACCATGCTGCCATGGATATTGTGAATCGAAGGGGTAGAGCGGGTCCCCATAAATTCCGCCGGTCACGCCGGAACTAGTCATGGGATAATTTGAGCCAGGGGACATTTCAGTGGCATTATAGGCGCCGTTAGAAAATGCAGGATCTACAGAAGGAATCGCAGGGTCAGCACCGATGGCAGCTGCAATGGCGAGGGTAAAAATTGTAGTAGACATATCCGAAATTCCTCTGTATCAGAAAACAGTAAGCAGGTTCTGTTTCCTGAAAGTGAAAAGCATTGAGATGGTTGAGAGAAATGCTCTCTATGTACTCTTCTTTATCGGATGATTAAAGTGCCCTTCCTTCAGGTTCATCACAAAAATCGCAGGATGTAAATCACATAGGCGCGCTACAACCAGAATATTTTCAATTAGGGTTAGAACATCCAGTGAAAATAAACCGGCAAAATCTGCCGAAAGGGTGGTCAGATTGAAAACAAATCGGGGTTTTCGATCCTGCTGAATAATAATGGTGTAGGGTTATTGTGAGACGCGATGAATGTCAATCAAGCTGATTGAGGGCACCCTTATGACATATGTTAAGAGGCTCAATTCGTTCAGATAAAGATACAGTCTGTTCTGGGTGCGCAGTTGTTAATCGCGATTATTAATAAATTCGGTATAGATTCACAATACGTGCTGCGCGAAATTGTGATTTGTGCTTCCCCGAATCATTAAAAGCTGAAGTTTTGAATTACTTACATAGAGTGTAAGGGACCAATTATGCCACGATTTCCAATCATAAAAGTGACGGCGATATTATTATTCGGCTCAGTCGCTCTTTATGCTGATGATGTAGTTATACCGGGGGCTAACCTGGGAAAATCATCCACATTGCCACCGCCGCCAAGTTCAATCACACCACGACCAGATCCTGCAGCGAGTGCACAGCCTCAGCAACCACTGCAACCTGGAAAAGCTGCTCAGAATCGAGATGCCATTACGCATCCGGTGCCTGGATATCAGGGTGGGCCTTATGTTAAAGGAGGGAATCAATATTGGCTGCCGAACAATGTTGTTCCGCAGGTTGGTTCTCCTTATTACTATAGTGCGACTCAGGGTCCTGGCGGTACTTATGGGATGACTGCCCCGAGCGTCGGTATGAAGGCGGGTCAGACA
>NZ_CALEMX010000092.1 GCF_937910335.1 uncultured Gimesia sp.
CTTGCCAGGAACCATCAGGATTTTGTGTGTTAATTAAATATTGAATCCCTCGAATGATTGCTGAATGATCTGTTCCTACTTGGTTGGAACGAAGCAATGCGACAAGAGTGGTTCCTGTAGCATAAGCGTCACTCTTCATTGTGGGGAGCTGAGACCATCCACCATCCGCATTTTGTGTCTCGATCAGTTTATCGATGGCTATTTTTGTGACAGAGCTTTCCACATCCAGATAGAGTAATGATCGGAGTTGAAAAACGCGCTCTTCCGTGGAATCTGGTTTGAGGTCGAGTAACCATTTGCGAGCCTGGTTAATTCGTGTTTCGATTTGTGAATGCTGCTCTTGAGTACCAAACGTTTTGAGCGCACGAATGACAAAGTAGTTCGTATTCGTATCACTGGACATGGAAGGGGGGCGAGTGGAATTGCGGATCCAGTGTGTTTGATCTTTGTTACGTTCTAACAGATAACCGGTGACGGCTGCGGTGAGTTCATTTGGCTTCTGTCCTGCTAGTTCGAGTGCCCAGAGCGCGTAGCTGGCGGTGTCAGGGCCACCACCTTGTCCTTTGCCTGCACGATATTTATCCAAACCTCGTTTGAGATGCGCGTGTGTATGATTGACCTGCAATTGAAAATTGGCTTCGTCGATTGAGAATCCTTGTTTCTTTGCTTCATTTAATACCAGAATAGCCAGTGCCTGATTGTGACATGTAAAGCATTTCCGCTCGCGGGTGGAACCAGTGGATGCTTTTTCGATCAGTGGAATTGACTTCTGAATTGCGGCTTTGATTGCTGAAGGGGGTAAACGGTCTTCGCCTGCCTGCGATAAAGTAGCGAAGTTGAATGAGAGACAAAACAGTGACAAGCTGATGAAAATACTGCGCATCCCATGTCTCTCTATCATTGATTGAGTGTATGCCCATTGATTATGGCACTTGATGGTACGTCAAAATAGAGTTTATTCTAACCATATTACAGATTGAGATGCCAGATTCTTTTATCCTGTTTAGTGAAGGAGCCGGAATGGTTTTCACTTTACTGGAGAAGAAACTTCTTTAGCAGTTCGTTCAGGAGTCTGAATATGCTCGGATAGAAACCCAAGTCCGACGATTTTTCCTGCTTTCCGTCTCAAGATCGGAGCGAATAATCCAGCGATTTTTCGAAGTGCCCAGGAAATGGAAACTGGCTTTCCTGGTGCAGTGCTGCCTCCGAACAGTCTCTGATGCGCAAAGATTTGCATACGTTGTGTTTTGCGTGCGGGTGGTTCACGGCGCAATTGGACCTGCTTTAAGTCGTTAAGTGTTACATTACCTACGTAGAGTTTATCCGCGAGCAAATTCGCAGTAGCCACGGCGTCCTGAACCGCCAGATTTACTCCGACTCCCCCGACCGGGGACATCGCGTGTGCAGCATCACCGATAAAGAGCAGGCCTGGTTGTGCCCAATTTGTGATATGATTTACTTGGATGGATAAGAGACGAATTTTTTTCCAGTCATCAATTTCAGCAATTCCCTCAGCGAGGTCCGGAAGGATATCGATGACTCTCTTGCGAAAAACTTCCAGTCCTTTCTGTTTCATTTCATCAAAATGACCTTTTTGTATGATCATTCCGGTTTGAAAATAGTCTCCTCGGTCCACTGTAATCAGCATGCGGCCTTGCTTGATGCGTGCCAATGTGTGATCGTTCAGATCGCCTGATTTTCCGACCCGAAACCAAAGGACATCAATGGGAATTCCCTGTTCGATTACTTCGACTCCCGCATCGATCCGCATCTGAGAACCCCGTCCGTCGGCTCCCACGACCAGATCAGCGTGGATTTCATATTCGCCGTTCACACCATCTACTTTAACGCCGACTACTCGATCTTCTTCATAAATCAGATTTGTTGCCTCTGCCTGCATGTGAACCTGGAAATGGGGATATTCTTCGGCGTGTTTAACAAGCAGATTTAAAAAATCCCATTGGGGAGCAAATGTTATAAATTTGCATTTCGTAGGAAGATGTGTGAAGTAAGGTCCTGGAATCTGTTGCCCTTCAAAGTTCATATCAAGAGAATCAAAATGCTTATCTGCAATCTGTAGAAATTCTTCCAGAAATCCGAGTTCATGCATCAATTCTAAAGTGGAAGGGTGAATGGTATCGCCACGAAAATCGCGTAAAAAGTCTTTATGTTTCTCCAGCACAATGACTTCAACACCGGCCCTTGCCAGCAAGTAACCCAGAAACAGGCCTGCTGGTCCACCGCCGACAACGCAGCAGCGGGTTGTGATCTGTCTTCCTGACTCTGGTGGCTGGCTTTCGCTCACGGCCTTTTACCTCCTGTTGTATCAGCGTTGGTCATTTTTTGTCTCACACGAGTGAGAGACAGCATAGGCGGCTCATATCAAACGTTCAATATGAATCTGGAGAACTGCTTACCAGAATATGAACTCTGTGTAAGATGATGAGGAATCGTTGAGAGCAAATCAGTCTGCTTTCTTGACAAGCACAACAACGGATCGGCCCTGGACCTCATAAGCTGCCTCAGAAACAAGGGGTGCTGCATTGGGTTCCAGTATATCCTGTGGGCTGTCGAGTGAAGTGTCGACAATTCGTATCCAATCGCCAGGATTTCCTTCGTGAATTCCAAAAGTGAGTCCGTATGAGTTACCATTAATCAAAACGTAGATCTCAACGTTTTCTTCTTCAGAACTATGCAAACAGAAGGCAAGCGTTTTTGATGAGTCCGAAAGGTCGACATAGCGAGTTACGCCGTACCAGTGCACATCTTCACGCCAGAAATGAGAACGGCACAATGAGGGATGTGACTTGCGAAAGGCGATCATCAATTTTACGAAACGAAAGAGATCCTGATGAGTGTCCAACCTGCTCCAGTCTAGCCAGCTGGTTTCGTTGTCTTGATTATAGGGGTTGTTATTTCCTCGCTGGGTTTGCAAAAACTCATCTCCCATCC
>NZ_CALEMX010000093.1 GCF_937910335.1 uncultured Gimesia sp.
AACCAAATCTAGTATTTTAAATCCAATTGAAGGCAGGGAGTCCTGAATGGCAAGGCCGAAAGCGAAGGAACTCACCGCCCGTGAGTTAGAAGTAATGCACATTTTCTGGGACCGGAATCAAGTGGATCCTGCCATTGAGTTGACCGTTTCTGATGTGCGCGACGCGATGCAGAAGGCGGGGCGCGATTTAGCTTATACAACTGTGGCGACCTTAGTACGAATTCTGATGGAGAAGGAATTCCTCAATCAAACAAACGAAGAACGACCTTTTTTGTACCGAGCTGTCCGGTCCTTCGATGAAGTTTCCGGAAATATGCTGGGGGAGATGATTCAAAAGGTGTTCGGCGGATCTCGAGAAAAACTGCTTATGCGCCTGATGGAAGAACGGAAGCTTACGTCTAAGGAACTCAAAGCTATTGAAGACATTTTACGGGAGAATTCCTGATGCATGAAATCGGTGTGAGTGTAATCTGGCTCAGTTTTCAAGTGACGATTGTTGCGGTAGCGTCCGCTTTATTATATTTAGCCGTGCGTCGCAGGGGGCCCCTCCTGCGGTCACTTGTTATCTCTTCTTCCATGTTGGTCGTCCTGCTATTGGCTGCGCTGGCTTTCAGTCCCTGGCCTCGCTGGGGAGGCGAAGTAACACAACAGTCCAACAGCCCTGAAATACAGGTGCCGTCTGACGGAAAGAAAACCAGTTTAATAAGTGATATTCCCGCACCAGACAGGGAAGCCATCAAGTTGGAATCCGTTTGGAGTGCTGCGTGGGGAGGTTTTGTAGACGGACTCAAGCGGCCACAGCCTGTAGCAGATCAGGATGAAGCGCTTACATGGCCTGCCCTCATCGGAATTCTGTTTCTGGTAGGAGCAACATTTGGATTGATGCGTCTCTGTATTGGTTATCTCTTGTTGAGAAGGGAAATACAACATTCCGATTCATTGGACAGGACTTCTGCTCGGGAACTCTTAGATGGTCTGTTGCTGGAAAGAAACAAGAGATCATCGGTTCGGTTACTGGAAACGAAACGATTGGCGACCGCGGCAATCATTGGATGGTGGCGACCGGTCATTCTACTGCCTCACACTTGGAAAACCTGGTCTTCTGGTCAATTAAGGGCTGTATTGACTCATGAATTGGCCCATATTGAGCAAAGAGACTATTTGTCAAATATTTCTGCAGAGATCTGCCGGTCCATCCATTTTTATCATCCATTAATGCACTGGCTGGTATCGCGTCTGAGATTAGAACAGGAGCTGGCGGCGGATGCGGCAGCGGCACAATCAGCTGGTGGTGCTGAACCTTATTTAGTTATTCTTGCAGAGATGGCGATGGAACAATCCAATCGAAGTGTATTGAGTCCGGCACGTGCCTTTTTACCAACACAGTCGACTTTTTTAAGGCGAATTGACATGTTAAAAGACAAAACACCATTTCGGGCTACTGTGTCTCGTACTGCTCGTGCCATTGCGGTCACGTCTGTTTTGCTAGCGGGGATGTTAGCTGTTGGGATACGTGGTGAGAGCGTTAGTATCGCCCAAAATTCTCCTTTTGGGTTTGGAAATTCCGGAGAGACAAAAAAAGGTGAGCAAAAATTTCGAATCGATTTTGTTCCCAATAATGCCCTGGCAGTGTTCGCGATACGACCTGCAGATATTCTGGCTAAGAATTCAATGAAACCAATTCGCAAACTCATTGAGCGGGAAGATTACAAGCATGAACTATTTATCTTTCTTGGACTGAAACCTGCAGAAATAGAGATATTAACTGCCGTTATGTTTCCATCGGGTCCGTCGAGTGTTGCGTTTGTAATTCAATTGAAACAGCCAATTGATCGAAACCAATTCCTGAAGAATATGCCCGGGAGCAATCCCGTTGAAATCCAATACCTGGGAAAAAACTATAGCAAACTTGGAAATGATTGTTTGATGTTTCTTAGTGACACGACGTTGATTTTTACCGAACAAGAGCAGTCGATGCAAGAAATTCTCAAAACACTACAATTAGGCGGAACGACTCGTTGGGCTAAGCAATGGCAAGCTGTTGAGAATGATTCTGTGGCTGCGCTTGTTGATATTCAGGTGGCACGGGCGATCGTCGGGGACAAACAAGCTCAGGTTGCTGCTGCAAATGCACCAATATTGGGACTGATTTCACCCATTTGGGAAAATACAGATGTGGCTTCGTTAGGCTTGAGTTTCAATAAAAATTTCTCACTGAATTCTACATTGTATCAGGAGAAGAACGGTGGAGGTGTCAAGGATACACTAGACGCTCTGCTGATACTTGCTAAAAACATGCTTGGTCAAATGAAACGTGGTGTAAAAAGTGACAATGTCGAAGAGCGGTTGGCGTTGATGTCTCTCATCAATGTTGCCGAGAATGTGCTGAAATTAACTGAAGTAACCCGAAAGGGGGAAAATGTCAGATTGACCACTGCAATGCCAGAAGATTCAATTGTTCCCATGGTCTCGATGCTTGTTCCTGCGATCATGGAATCACGCGAACGAGCGCGACGCATGCAATCGATGAACAACCTCAAGAAAATTATGCTAGCATTACACAATTACTACGATATTCACAAGCACTTCCCACCTGCCGTTGTGTTGGGGCCAGATGGAAAAACGCCACATAGCTGGCGGGTGGCAATCCTGCCCTACCTGGATCAGCAGGCATTGTATAATGAGTATCACATGGATGAACCATGGGATAGCGAACATAATATGAAAATTGCTAAGACAATGGTTCCCGTATTTCATAACCCGAATGATGATGGGGCTGTAACTAACGCATCCTACTTTGTGCTGGTTGGCGATGGTACGGCATTCGGTAACAAAGCAGGCTTGGAATTTCAGAAGGTCACCGATGGTACCTCAAACACCATTGCCGTGGTTGAAGCCAAGCGAAACATACCGTGGACAAAGCCCGAGGACATTCCATATGATGGTAAAAAAATACCAAAACTGGGTGGCTTTCAACAGGGCGGTTTCAATGTCGGATTGTGTGATGGCTCAGTCCGATTTATCTCAGACAATCTCGATCCCAAGATGTTACGCAACTTGCTTATTATCAACGATGGGAATGTTGTTAATTGGGATTGGTGAGTTTTGCGGTTTTTGTAGTGGCACGATAGATAGAGTGAACTATATTGCCGCACGCATTCCATATGACAGCGGGTTCTCAAATAAGAATTACTTTCGCAAGGTCATATTTCCGGACATCAGAAGTGCAGAGATTCATTGGTTTGCGACAGAGACATGGCACTCAGGTGAGAATTCAGAGAGTTGAATACCGCAATTGAATTCAATCTTCGGATAAGACTGACATCAGAGTTTAACGCGACCAGGTGCTTCTGCTGGTGTTTCAAACGCATCAGGCGTTCGGAAGGGATTTTCTAATGGTTCCGTTTGTGTTTCATTGACGGGAAAAGTGTTTGTATCATCAAACCCGACTGGTGCTGGTTTCCACTGCGGTTCTTCGTTTGAATTATCTGACCAGTTTGGCTCCTTCAATTCTGCAATGCGCGAATTAATGCGAGCGGGACGTTTGTGCGTCGCGGCTTGCTGAGGAGGGAAGGAGGCCCCCAGATCCATAACCGGATAGCCGGGAATTTGAGGTAAGCCCCAGACTTCAGTGGGAACGCCCGTGGGATTGACATCGATATTAGCCATCGTCATTGTGAGAACAATTCCCGCTTGTGGCCAATCAAGCTTCACCACATGTGGAAGAATTGCTGAAGAATTGTTACAAACACGATACTCACCCAGAGTCGCTGTAGCGATGCGTTGTCCCTGACTGTCATACAAAGATTGTTCAATTATATATCCAGTACACAGATTCACAACCAGTATCTTTTGAACGAGTTTGCCGTTTGGTAACAGGCGATCGGAAATCAGTTTGATATTCGGTGAATTCTGACCTTCTTTTTGGATGGAAAGTTCTTTTTCATTGAGTGGTACCACGCGTAACGCTTCGAGTAACCAGTCTGGTTCAAAGGGAATATTTAATTGAGAGCCCATTGACTGGTATTGGTCGTGCCTGACAGTAAAGATTCGTTTTTGTGGATTTCGTTTGACCCAGAACCAGAAGCGATCATCATTGGATCCAAAGTCAACTTCTGCTCCTAGAGGTGAGCTGGCACGTAATCGGAAGCGTTTCGGTTGTTCGACCGCTAGCATGGCATTTAAACTGATTGGAATACCACCTGATTGCCGGGCTCGAATTTTCACATTGGAAGATTGCCAACCATAGACACCATTGGTCTGAGAATTCAAATGATTGATAATTTGAGTGTAACTGGGGTTAGGGGGTAAGACGCAGACAGGTGCTTCTTGCGGCAAAAAATTCCGCATGGAAGAGCAGGATGCAAGCATGATCAGAAAGAGTAATACGGCAGCAAATTTTGTGACTTTCCAAAGTCGGCAAAATATCTGCTCGAATATTTTCATTTCTGCTCTTCCCTGAACATTCAACATATTTTAGTGATCCATCACGGGGACATACCCCTTATTCCCAGTCTTCCAGAAATTGGGAATTCAGTTGTTGCTGTAGTTGTTCGACTTCGGATTCATCCAGATTCTGGTCTCGTATTTCAAAACTTCCTTCGCCATGAGTTCCCGTCAATTGAAGATACGATGCCTCATCTTCGTTCCGAGAGCCGTCCAGCTTTAATCGACGCTTTTGCACGAGAAATAAAGCGAGAACGTAAAGAAATTTTTCCTGTACCTGGTTGGGAGATTCATATAATTGCTCAAAATATTGCATTAACGCATCAGGGTCGATTTTTTTAGGGCCTTGTGTTGCAGGTTCGGGAACCTGCAACTTCCATTCTCCTACCGCACTTTCGGGAGGTCCATCCCAGGCATCTTCTGAATAATCGAGCCTGACTAACTGGCCATTTTCTTCAACGATAATCGAATGAACCGTTTCGCCGGGAACAAATTCCTTACCAGTCGCTGAACAGGTTTTTCCCAAAGGCTTTAAATGATAATCCATTGAAAAAACTCATACTCAGAATTCGTGAACACGGTAGAAATTGGATTTACAGGCAGTCTCGATTATCGCGAGCGAATCGTAGACTATAACTCGATTTAGCTCAAGGTGATTCTGGCGTGGGCCTAAGAAATATTCTCGTGCGGAACAGCGGGGTCTAGGTTCATTAAGGTGTTGTTTCATATGGGGTTATGAACCACTGAAGAATTGGCTTGAAGAACCACCTTCATTGACGATGGGAATTTCAAGCAGAGCGGCACACCGTGGGCAATGACCGGCGTAGACAGTTCCGGAATGGTTGACGTAGATTTTAGAATACACATTACAGCATTTGAAATGTACACCGACAGAAGGCCGTTCTGTTCGATGAGAGGCATTCTGGTCTGTCATGAATGACTCCGAAAAAAAAGAAGCGGAAACCTTGAATGAGTTTCCGCTTCTTTATAAAAAACTGGAGTTTAGATCAAGAGCTTATTTTTGTCCGGCCAAAGAGATGATGGCACGTGCTCGTAGTTGATCTCGTTCTCGGGCATCGCATTGATCGTCGCCGATCGCAGGGCGGGCAAGGGCTTCCTGCAATTGTTGTTCAGCTTCAGCGCCATTCAATTCGCTGACGGGAACTGCCTGTTCGGTTAAAACAGAAATCACATTTCCCTGAACCTGTAGAAAACCACCATCAACAAAGTAACTGCTTTCAGATCCGTCTTCCGTTCTAAAAACGAGTTCACCATAACCCAGACGACCTACCATGGGCATGCGGCCTGGAATGATCCCAATTTGCCCGTCAAATAACGTGCAGCGTAGACTCTGGATCGATTGATCTAACAGAGTCGTTTCCGGGGTCACTACTAAAAGACGAAATTCTTGAGCCATTGGTGCTCTAACCACATTTAAAAACAGGAATTCAGATTAAATTTGCGTTCGGAAAATTGTCCGGCCACACTTATATTGATGCTTTTGGGTGTTTTATTCTTCTGCCATTTTCTTGGCTTGTTCTTCTGCTTCTTCGACCGAACCGACATACATGAAAGCGGCCTCGGGCAGATGATCCCACTTACCCGCACAAATTTCTTCAAAGCTGCGGATCGTATCTTCCAGCGGTGTAATCTTACCTTCTTTACCCGTAAAGACTTCAGCGACAAGGAAGGGTTGTGATAAGAAGCGTTCGATACGTCGGGCACGATGCACGATGAGTTTGTCTTCTTCACTTAATTCATCAACACCCAAAATTGCGATAATATCCTGAAGTTCACGATAGCGTTGCAGTGTCTGCTGAACTTCACGAGCCACTCTATAGTGTCGCTCACCAACATACTGTGGGTCGAGAATTCGACTGGATGATGCTAATGGATCAATGGCTGGATAAATCCCTTTTTCGGAGATTTTTCGTTCCAGATAAATGAAGGCATCCAAGTGAGAAAACGCTGTTGCAGGAGCTGGGTCAGTGGGGTCGTCTGCAGGCACATAAACGGCTTGCACACTGGTGATGGCTCCATTATTCGTAGAAGTAATTCGTTCCTGAAGTTCCCCTAATTCGGTTCCCAATGTTGGCTGATATCCTACAGCACTTGGCATTCGTCCCAGTAACGCGGAGACTTCACTTCCTGCCTGTGAGAAGCGGAAAATGTTGTCAACGAAGAGCAGGGTGTCTGTTCCTGTTGTATCACGGAACCATTCTGCCATTGTCAGAGCAGAAAGAGCAACACGCAAACGTGCTCCCGGAGGTTCATTCATCTGGCCAAAGACCATACAGGTCTGTTCGATCACAGAGCGATCTGTTTGACCGATTTTCGTTTCCTGCATTTCCAGCCAGAGGTCGTTTCCTTCACGAGTTCTTTCACCCACGCCCGCGAAAACAGAATAACCACCATGGGCACTGGCGATACGAGCAATCAATTCGGTTAGAATCACAGTTTTACCCAAACCGGCTCCACCGAACAGTCCCGCTTTACCACCACGCACAAAGGGTGTTAACAGGTCAACCACTTTGATACCTGTTTCGAACAATTCGGTCTTGGCACTCAGGTTTTCCAGCAAAGGTGGCTTGCGGTGAATGGCCCAGCGTTCGTCAGTTTTTACTTCGCCACGACCATCAACGGGTTCACCCAACAGGTTGAAGACGCGTCCCAAGGTTCCTTTTCCCACAGGAACAGAGACCGATGAACCGGTGTCGGTAACATTCATTCCGCGGACCATACCATCTGTTGATGACAAGGCTACGCAGCGGACACGACCGCCGCCGAGGTGCTGTTGCACTTCGCCTGTGACATTGATTTCGGTTTCTTTGGTTGTTTCTTTTACAGTCAAAGCGTTGTAGATTTCCGGGAGCTGATTTTCGGGGAATTCAGCATCAAACGTTGATCCAATGATCTGTGTGATTTTACC
>NZ_CALEMX010000094.1 GCF_937910335.1 uncultured Gimesia sp.
CGAGATCGGTATTAACCGCGGCTAATGCCTTGCGGCTGATCTTGTTTTTGATCATGAGCCGAATGGCGTTAGCCACGGTTCCTCCAAGGTTGTAAAGAACGATTGGAAATAAGAAACACTAACTAACCGCCGGTATTAGATGAACTTCTATTGTTTTCTCGATTGCCGAGGGCAAGCGCCGTTACGCTTTAATTCTTCAGATGTAAAAGAGATCTGCCCATAAAAATCAGGAACCATTGATGATGATCTACCGCTTCACTCTGCTTCTACTCGCGTTCTGCTTCACTTCCCAAACCTTCGCCGCGGACCGTCCCAACGTGTTGTTCATCGCCGTAGATGACCTGCGCCCGGAACTGGCCTGTTATGGAAAGCAACATATTCATTCGCCCCATATGGACGCTCTGGCAGAGAGCGGCACTCTGTTCGAGCGAGCTTATTGCATGGTTCCAACATGTGGCGCTTCCCGCGCCAGCCTCATGACAGGCATACGGCCCGCGCCGAAACGGTTCGTCAATTATCTGGCATGGGCACAGAAGGACGCGCCCGGTGTGACAACCATGAATACGCAGTTCAAAAAGAACGGCTATCATACGGTCTCACTGGGAAAAATATTTCATCACCCGAAAGACAGCGCCCAGGGTTGGTCCGAACCAGCCTGGCGACCGAAGGGTATCTCCTGGTATCAACGTCCTGAAAATCAGGAGTTGCATGCGAAACGACAAAAAAAGGGCAGGCGAAAACGAGGTCCCGCCTGGGAATCGGCAGACGTCCCAGATAATGCTTATGCAGATGGCGTGTTGGCGGAACAGGCCATTGCCACGTTGCAGCGGTTGAAAGAGAAAGAAGAACCCTTTTTTCTAGCGGTCGGATTTTTCAAACCCCATCTGCCCTTTATTGCACCAAAGAAGTACTGGGACCTGTACGACCACGCGAAGATTCAGCTTCCTGACAACTACCAGGTCCCGGAAGGAGCACCCGGAGAATCGATTCATTCTTCAGGCGAATTACGTGCCTATGCCGGTATTCCAGCCAAAGGGCGAGTATCCGACGAAAGTGCCCGAAACCTGATTCATGGATACTACGCCTGCGTAAGTTACACAGACGCTCAAATTGGTAAGCTGTTAAGCGAACTCGACAGATTGAAACTGACCGACAACACCATCGTCGTCCTCTGGGGCGATCACGGCTGGAACCTGGGAGAACACACTCTCTGGTGCAAGCACAGTTGCTACGAAACCTCAATGCAGATTCCCCTGATCGTAAGAGCCCCGGGAATCAAAGGCGGCCAGCGGAGGGCTGCACTGATCGAGTCCATCGACGTCTATCCCTCACTCTGTACATTAGCGGGACTTCCCTTACCAGAACACCTTCAAGGACAGAGCTTCGCTGGTTTGATGCGGAATCCCAAAGCAAAATGGAAGCAGGCAGCAGTAGGACGCTATCGGAACGGCGACACCATCCGCACAGATACATTCCGATTCACCGAATACACGAATCAAAATGGAAAACAAACCTCGCGCATGCTTTACAATCACGCAGTCGATCCTGGTGAAAACATCAACGTCTCAAAAAAACAGCCAGACACAATCAGTGATTTGGCCAGCCAATTAAACCGGCTGAAAGGGCGTGACCGTAAACAGGTCAAAAAGAAGTGAATAAAAGGGTCTCTTCATTCACAAGCTTCCCAAAACGTAATCGCTGAAGACAGACTATGCCAGACCGGTATCAAGAACAACCAGATTCAATCTCATTTTCCGCGCACGCTGCACGATTCAAAATGGCACCAGCGGGAAACTTTCTCTCAACAGAACTCTATTCCTCCATCGAATCCCGGTTATCCTCGATTGTCATACAATACCACTTTTACTTTGATGGGCGGCGTAGTGACTGTGTATTTCTGCGGCTTACCTTTGGGCTTCGTTTTGTCGGGAAAAGGAAAGGGGGGTAGCCCGGTGTAAACAGTGTATGTGGCTGTAATCGTATATTCTCCCGGCTCACACCAATAGTACCAGGAAGTGCCGCCATTCGGATTCAATGACTTGATGGAGAGACGATAACTCTTACCAGGTGCAATCGTCAGCTGATTGCTGCTACCCCAGGATTCTCCTGACAGGCTCTCTAAATTCTCCGGTTGAACAACTCCTTTTCCTTTCACTGTCAAATCGGGATAAATGATAGACCCTCTCGGAAAAATTATCACCTCTTTTTGACTGATATTCTTGAGCTCCAATACCAGATCGACTTTCGGGGCAGGTGGAAATTTGGCGCTGTCTGTTTCTTCCTCAATCTGTTTGCGAAACGCGTTTCCATAGCGCCCTTTTGGCAGGACATACTTCGATTGATTCACGATCAATCTCGCTTCAACCGGAGCTTTCTTTGTCGGCTTTTCAGCCTGCAGCGGAATGGTGCCCCAAGTTAGACAAAAGACAACAAGAAATATGAGGAGCTGATTTAAGTTCATAGTCATGTTCCAGTTTACTCTGATCAAAAAGAGCCAACGAGTCAGGCTTAACGCTTAGTTGACGAAGCTGAGTCTAACCGACAAATCTCAGTTTGCCAGATTCACCTCGAAGCATTAAGTATATTCTAACAAGCCCGGACTCCAATCGACTACTTTTTGTTTGTGATTTGTCAGAAAGCGTTGATCAAAAGAACCTGAAACTGATTGTTCAATAGGATAGCCCATGCTGATTTACGTTGATTCATGGCATACTCTTAAATATTGCCAGAACAAGAACGCGCGCCTCGCACTTACCGATAGTTAGTTCTCCAGCGAATCACAAAAAATGCGTACAGCAGAATTGAATGCATTTGGGTTCTCCAGAAAAACAAAATGACTGCCCCCCGCGTCGGCATCGATCATCGTCACTTGTCCGCCGGGAATTTGAGAAGCAATCCAGGGCATCACAGCAGGTCCCAAATGACTACCTTTACCACCGATACAAAGTGTGGGCAGCGTAATTCGCGGCAGAAGATCACGAAAGTCAGCATAACTCACACTCAGCAACAATTGCGCAGCATGAGATCGTGGAAATTTCAAACTGTCCTGTATGACATTCGCCAGGTCTGACTCGGGAAAAGCGGGAGTGAACATACTAGCCAGGAACTCCCGTGATTTCGCTTCTCCCTCTGGTCCACCAACAATAGCCGCTTGCTCAAGCACTTCATCTCCACCCACCGCTGCTCCGTAGTTGCGACATTCCACCTCGGACCATTCCGGACGTTTGATGCGCGCGATCATCTGGTCGCAAAGGATTAAGCCGCGGAGATTCTCTTCGCCGAAAAGATCAATGTAATTCCAGATCACGGCACATCCAGCCGAGTGTCCCAGCAAAATTACACCATGCAAGTCTCTCGCTTCAAGAAACTCACGCACATCCATCGCCAGCCGCGAAAGCCGATATCCATAGTTCGGTTTAGATGATTCACCATGACCACGGTAATCCAGCGCCAGGCAATGAAAGGAATCACTCAGGCCTTCCAATTGACCATGAAACTGGACCGCCGACTGTGACCACCCCGGAAGTAAAACTAGCGTTGGTCCAGTACCCACTTCAAGGAAGTGCAAATCGACGCCATCTTTTGTTGTGAAGCGATCAGAGTTTATGCTCACCATCTTTCGAATTCTCCCACCAACACTCTGAATTGATTATACTTGCCGCGCAGCTTTCAGAAAGTATTTTTTCCACGTAGACGATTTGCGATTTTCCGGATCTTCAAAAAGTGCATATCCTTTTTTGACATGACCCTTGGCAAAATATTTGAGTGGTTTTGCTTTCCCCTTGGCAATCAGGTCATCTGCTTCCTGCTCCGGTAACTTAAATGCCAACCCCATCGGAGACCACGAAGCACAAATCGCTCCATTCACATACAGCGCAGCACCACTGAAGAAGTGTTTGACTTCCATCGGCATCGAAATGTCTTCCTCAATCTTCAACTTGTCGACGAGAGCAATTAACTTGTTGAAATATTCTTTTGCCATACTTTTAACAATTTGTTATCCGACTAAGGATGGAATCACAAAACAACATTTCTTGCTTACGAATCCATATTTGAAATGGAGTCAGCGACGAAGTATCTGCGAACCCAAAGCATGTATCCCACGAACACAACAAAGCTCATACCGAACATCAAGGGCATATTCATCCGATCAATCATTCCGGATTTCTCTATGAGTTTCAACTGTTCCTCAGGGAAGTTAATTTCTCGATATAAGTCCATCATGTCGATACGTGAAAAAGTGATAATGGCTGACACTCCAAATGTTATGTATACAACAAGTGTCGTCCACCAGGCCGCTATCTTCAATTGATAAGTCGCCCAGGCCAGATAAGCGGATAGGAGAGTAAAGGCGAACATTACCAGGCCACCTGGGACGCCCTTCAAAAGGATTCCAAAGAACGGCGTAACGAAGCCGTAGCTCGCCGAATAGAAGAACGAAAGCGATCCGTATCCCAGCATCAGGCTCATCGCCAGCACGGGTAGCGGACACTTGTCGGTCCAGCGAACATGGGGGTCTCTCATGTCGCACGTCGCTTTCACGTGTTTACTTTGATAGAAAAATACAAAAATTCCAGGCAGAAAAAGATACATGCAACCTATCGTTCCCGTCATCACCACTTGCATAAACACAAGCATCTCTTTGGGGACCTGTTTATCCTGACCTGCCATGTTAAACAGGTTCGGACCCCAGGAAACAATCATGATCATCGCCAAAATGCCACAGGCGAGCCACATCCACCCCAGTACCAATGTGAGCGCTCTTGCCCAGCGACGGGCAAGAATGGAGCCCACTCCCAACCAGATTAACAGTACAGCAAGCAAAGCGTATATTCCAATCGTGGGAACCAGCATCTGTGCGTTCATCTGGGCGTCGTCCGCAGGGACAACAGATAACGATAGCAACATCAAGGGAATCAGCAGGGCACAGCAGCCACCCATGAAAATTTGCAGAATTCCGAAAACGATAAGACCTGTGATTCGATCCTTGAACGGTGGGTTACCCGCCGATGGATTGCTAACGGTTGAGGAGTCTACAGCACTACTTGACTCCAATGAACGTGCGGAAGTTTCGCCACTGACATGATCGGGCTTTGTCGGTTCATCCGCCTTTGAAGAGTCATTGTTTTCGTTGTCATTCATGTCGATTTCCAGAACTACAGAAGATTCAGTTATTGACTAAACATGCTACGGAACGCTGCTCCAGGAGCTTTCAGGGTATCAAGGTATCCATAAGCCTACCAAAAATGTGCGGTGCAGCAAGATAATAATGAGACGGCCCCCAGTTAACTCGGGCTTCGATTTCATGTCTCAGCAGTCATAGTACCCATCGCTGGTAAAATATAACGCGGGTTGCGGTGAGT
This sequence comes from uncultured Gimesia sp., assembly GCF_937910335.1. Lineage (GTDB taxonomy): Bacteria > Planctomycetota > Planctomycetia > Planctomycetales > Planctomycetaceae > Gimesia. The sequence goes on from NZ_CALEMX010000094.1 coordinate 5,364, forward strand.
TTTCATGCAAATGCAGTTTTTACATTAGCATCAATTATATCAACTGGCTGATCGATACCGCCTTCTCAGGAGGGGTCTCTCTAAACACGACTCCCGTTTCCCATGTTGGTCTATTCAAGTCAGTCTGTCGTGACCAGAATGGATGGCTCTTCATATGGTTTTAGATGGAATGCGCGATTTGAATCATACCATCCGATGAATTGGTTTTTCTTTTCCTGTCGATATGAATCAGGTGTAATCATGTTTTTACGCACGCTTTTTTACGCCCTGATCGGTCTGCTACTCCTGCCCGTGCCGCCAGTCTCTGCGCAGTCGCGCCGAGCCCTCAAAACAGAAGCCAATTCATTACAGTCACTGGTTCAACCTTCGCTTGGGACAAAGAGCTATCCTGATTTTTTTGTCGTGAATTCCATTCACTGTCCCCAACAGTCTGTTGGCTCTAATCCCCAGTGCCAGGAACTCATTCATCACTATCTGCAGGATCGGATGTATCATCCAACCGATATGAATTCGCTCGTCGCCTCTTTGAAACCGGGCATTCCCGTCTGTATCGTCGTGCATGGCAGCTTCGTCAAAACGAAGGAATTCTACTCGCAATCCATTATCCATTATCAGCGAATTCTGGCGTCAGCCAATGACCGTCCCCTGCATTTTATTGCAGTTCATTGGCCCAGCGATCCCGGTTTATTGATCACTCCCATTCAGCAGGTGAGAAAACTGGGTAATCGAGCAGAGTATAATGGGATCTATCTCGCGCGTTTGATCACACGCATTCCTCCCGATAATCCGGTCTCACTGGTGGGACACAGTCATGGCTGCCGCGTGATTGCTTCAGCGTTACACCTGTTGGGAGGCGGGGCAGTACAGGGGGTTGTTGTTGAAAATCCGTATCCTCAAAGGCGGATGCGCGCTGTGTTTGGAGCGGGGGCAGTAGAGCAAAACTGGATGAACCCGGGGCAACGTTATGGAAACGCTTTCAATCGAATTGAATTCTTGCTGAACATCAAAAATCAGCGAGATGCAGTTTTAAAATTGTATACGCTGACCGAACCCTATCGACCGCATACACTCGGACAGAATGGATTTCGCATTCAGGATCTGGCACTGATTAATACTCAGGCGGGAAAGATCGTCGAATACGATGTCACAAATATCATTGGCACAGGGCACATGATTTCGCATTACGCGCATCATCCGCAAATACAGACGACCTACATGCCTTATGTCTATTTCGACTGATGGAAATCGACACTCTCAGCTTGCATTTCAATCGGTAAAGCCGTTTTAGAACGGCAGTCTGTCACCTACCGCGGTATTTTAGAGGGGCGCTTGATTCCCAGCTTGTTCATTCGATAGCGAAGCGTACTAGGGGCGAGTTCCAGACTACTCGTCCATCAACGACGGGATTTCCAATGTGTCCATTAAGGAATCTTGTCCAGCTTCTTTTTCAAAATCTCACGACCCTGATTGACGGCTTGCAGAAACTCCTCCTGATAGACTTTTCCTGCCGTTTTGCGTGCGAAAATTTCTAATTGATCCAACATTTGTAAACCTTCACGTACAGAAACAGGATCGGCAGAGAGTGAACCCTGACGAACAAAATAAATGGGACTCGTATGAGCAAAGCGTAAACGAGATTCTTTAATGCGCGGCGGAACTGAGTACCGCTCCAGTT
>NZ_CALEMX010000095.1 GCF_937910335.1 uncultured Gimesia sp.
AGCAACCAGCTTTGATTTGGCAATCAGAATGAGAGCAACCAAAGCTAACACAATGGTCGTAAACATAATAACGCCGAGGACAATTTCATTCATGATAAAACGTTGACCGTTATAAAAGATAGAATGTAGTGTAGTGAAGATTTATAATTGGATTCCGGAGAACGCCATAAAGGCCATCGCCATTAAACCAACGGTAATAAAGGTGATACCTAATCCGCGTAGCCCAAGTGGTACATCGCTGTATTTCAATTTTTCACGAATGCCCGCCAATGCCATAATCGCCATTGCCCAGCCGATGCCGGAACCAAGTCCGAATGTACAACTTTCCCAGAAGTTATAATCGCGTTCGACCATGAAGAGCGTGCCTCCCAGAATGGCACAGTTCACGGTAATCAACGGCAGGAAGATTCCCAGCGTGTTATACAAAGCAGGGAAGTATCGATCCAACGTCATTTCCAGGATCTGCACCATCGCCGCAATCACACCGATATAACAGATCAAACCGACAAAAGTCAGATCCACGTTTGGGTATCCGGCCCAGGCCAAAGCCCCTTTTTTCAGCAAATGCTGGTAGATCAAATTATTGGCGGGAACGGTAATAAACTGGATGACGATGACGGCGATCCCCAACATCGAAGCGGTTTTAACATTTTTGGAAACTGCCAGAAAGGTGCACATTCCCAAAAAGAAAGCCAGCGCCAGATTCTCAACAAACAGACATTTGATAAACAGGCTGAGATAATGTTCTAACATGTTATGCTTCCTCCAGTTGCTCGGTCTTAAAGGTTCGTAACACCCAGATGAAAAAACCGATGATAAAAAACGCGCTCGGAGGTAATAACATCAACCCGTTCGCTTCATACCAGCCACCTTCGCGACTGAGCGTTAATATTTGAACGCCGAACAGACTTCCCGACCCAAACAGTTCACGGAAGAAAGCCACAATCATTAAGATCGCACTATATCCCAAACCGTTACCAACCCCATCCAGGAAGCTGATGCCCGGCTCATTTTTCATCGCAAAACCTTCTGCACGCCCCATCACGATACAGTTGGTAATGATCAAGCCAACAAACACAGAAAGCTGCTTGCTGATGCCGAAAGCAAATGCTTTCAAAAACTGATCAACCAGAATCACCAGCGATGCGATGATTGTCATTTGCACGATAATTCGAATGCTGCCCGGAATCTGTAATCGAATCGACGCCACAGCGGCATTCGAGAAGGCCGTCACCAAAATCACCGCGACACTCATCACCATCGCGGTTTCCATTTTGGTCGTCACAGCCAGAGCCGAACAAATCCCCAGGATTTGCAAGGCGATCGGGTTGTTATTAAAAATCGGTCCGGTCAGAACCTCTTTTTGATTTGAATTCATTCTATTTTTCCCCCTTTTCTCGTAGTTGTTCGAGATAAGGTCTAAATCCTAAATTACCCAGCCAAAAATCAAGCAAATGGGTTACACCGCGTGAGGTAATCGTTGCCCCTGATAAACCATCGACTTCATGAATTGCATTTTTAGAGCCCGGAACGACGTTGCCTTTGATGACTTCAATTTCAGGATCGAAGTCTTTACCAAAGGCTTCTTTTCCTTTCCAGAGCGCTTTCCATTTGGGGTTATCAACTTCTCCCCCCAGCCCAGGCGTTTCACCATGTTCGTAAAACGTCAAACCTGCGATGGTATTCAAATTCGTATCCAACGCCAGAAAACCCCAGAGTGTTGACCAGAGACCTTTGCCTCTGATAGGCAGTACATACTGAGACAGTTTTCCTTCTTCGTTACTAATCAGGTAGACCCAAGAATAGGTTTCACGCCGTTTGATACCTGCAAAATCTTCAGCAGGTGGAATTACCATACTCATCTTCGGGTTGTCGGCGGCTGACTTTTGATCATATTCCTGAGGGTTCGGGAACAACTCTTTATCGTCAGTCACCACTTGACCTGTATTCAAATCAACGATAATTCCCTTCACGCGTTCATCGTAAATCTTCTTGATGTCCGCAGCACTCGCTCCCGGTTCGATCAAACCGGCGGCTGAGAGAATGTTCTTTTTACGTTCGTTCTCTTTGTTCTCTTCCTGCAGACCGCGTAAGCCAACAGCTGCGCCTGAGACGAGAACCGAACAGACCACGCACAATGCGGCCGATACTAAAAATGTGAAACCTATTGAATCACGCGACATTTCGCGCCAACCTTCTTTTTATATTTGCTTGAACAACGTAATAGTCAATCAGAGGTGCGAAGACATTTCCAAACAGAATTGCCAACATGATTCCCTCTGGGTACGCCGGATTCACGACCCGAATCAGGATCGTCATTCCACCAATCAAAAATCCATAAATCCATCTACCCGTGTCCGTCATTGCAGCCGACACCGGATCTGTTGCCATGAAGACCAAACCAAAGGCCAGCCCCCCCACAACGAGATGCCAATGTGGTGGCATCGAGAACATCGCATTCGTAGTACTCTCACTGCCTGCCCAACAAAGCAAAGCAGAGAGCCCCATCGAGCCTATCAGTACACCTGCCATCACACGCCAGGAACCGATACCAGCCAGAATCAGAAAAATGGCGCCCAACAGACAGGCAAACGTAGAGGTTTCTCCCATGGATCCTTGAATTTGTCCCATGAATGCCTGCATCCAGGATATTCCCAGACCACCCTCGGCAATAGGATTCGTAACCGCTTTCATGCCAACTTCTGTCGAAGCGACAGCCATTTGACCGAGTGAAGTCGCACCGCTGAAGCCATCGACGGCAGTCCAGACGGTATCACCAACAATCTGTGCAGGGTAAGCGAAGTAAAGAAACGCACGCGCCGTTAATGCCGGGTTGAGGAAGTTCTTTCCGGTTCCCCCGAAAATTTCCTTGCCGATCACAACTCCAAACGAGATTCCGATGGCCACCTGCCAGAGAGGAATCGTAGGAGGCAGCGTTAAGGGGAATAACATCCCGGTGACCAGGAAGCCTTCATTGATTTCATGCCGACGCACGATACAGAACAGACCTTCCCACATACCACCGACGGCCATACAAACAATATAGATCGGGAAGAAGTAAAGCGCGCCATGGACCAGATTGGAAACAAGACTGCTCGCATCAGGGGCGATCCCCACAGTGGCCATCACCTCGCCACGCCAACCAGCAACCGAGTCAATGCCCATTGCACTCATCGCCGCATTTGCTTGATAGCCTGTATTGTAAAGTGCCATAAACACACAGGGAAGCAACGCAACAATTACCATACTCATCATGCGTTTTAAGTCGATCGAATCGCGCACATGGGAAGCTTCAGTTGTCACTTCACCGGGAGTATAAAGGAATGTATCGTTTGCTTCATAAAGTGGGTAAAGCTTCTCGAACTTTCCCCCTTTATCGAAAAGAGGGTGTACCTTATCAAGAAGATTTCGTAACGGCTTCATTTCGTGCTTTATCTTTCTTGTTTGATGACCCCGGAACAGAGCCAGTCTGGTAAGCACCAACTTTGACTACTGATCTCTACCGTCATTTGAAATGAAATTATTCCAAGATGACATCAAGGGCTAACAATTTTATCTTTCAGGTTAACAACACACTCGACCGCATTACTTTATCAATGCCATTTGCCCGCACGGGCACACTTCGCATTAACCTTCAATTTCAATCTTTGTCAAATTATTACGCAGTAACGACCCATAGTTATATTTTCCGGGACACACAAACGTGCATAACGACAAGTCCTCTTCATCCAGTTCCAGGCATCCCAGTTCTTTTGCCTGCTCGGTATCTTCTGTAATCAACGCCCGCAGGAGGAATGTAGGCAAAATATCCAGAGGCATCACTTTTTCATAAGTCCCAATCGGAATCATCGCCCGCTTACTTCCTTCAGTCGAGGTCGTAAACGAATGTTTTTTCCCCTGCCCTAACCAGGAAGAGATAAACACAGGTACGACTGAAAACTTGTCGAACCCGGGGCCCATCCATCCGAGAAAATCACGATGGTTGCCTTCTTTGAGCACAGTCACCTGCAATGCATAACGACCCAGATAGGCAAACGGCCCCTGACTGGTACGGCCGGAAAGTGCCGAACCGGAAATCAATCGATTCTCGCCCTCTTCAAGATTGCCTTCCGTTAAATCGAACAGACTGGCACCCAAAGTCGTTTTCAACAACTTGGGGTTTTTGACTACAGGACCCGCCAGGGAAATCACGCGATCTGTGTCAAGTTTGCCTGTCGAAAATAACTTACCAATGGCTATCACATCTTGGTAATTGATATTCCAAACCGTTTTTTTATCACTCACGGGATCAAGAAAGTGAATATGTGTACCCGGCAGCCCGGCGGGATGGAGACCACCAAACTCTTCCACAGTCACAAAATCCAGTTCACATCCGGGCAAATTGGTTCCCGGAGCTTTACACAGATAAAGCTTCCCTTCAGTCAATGTTCGTAGCGTCTCTAATCCCTGAGTAAACGCACGGGGCTCTTCGCCCAGAACCACTTCAGGAGGCGGTGCCAATGGATTGGTGTCGATGGCAGTTACAAAAATGGAATGCGGCGTAGTTCCGGGAGCGGGCACACGACTGTAAGGACGTGTTCGCAAGCTGGTCCACAATCCGGATTTCAACAGATTGTCCTGAACCTGATCCCGAGTCAAACTCGCCAGCGCTTCATCGCTATAAGCAGCAAAGGATTCTTCATCGCTACCCTGGACTTCAATGACCATCGACTGAAAGACGCGTTTTGCACCACGATTGATTTCAGTCACCTTGCCCGAGACGGGAGAGGTAAAAATGACGCCTTCGGTCTTTTTATCACTGAAAAGCTCTTGGCCTTTTTTGACAGTGTCACCAACGTCAACAGCCAGCGTAGGCTTCATGCCGACATAATCAGGACCAATCAGAGCAACGGACCGAATGGCCGGCCCATTTTCGATCAACGCAGAAGGCTCGCCGGCAATTGGCAGATCCAGCCCTTTTTTAATTGTAATCATTGAATTTTGAACCTGAATACAACGAGTTATTCTTATTAACTCGCCTGATGTGGTTTATCAAACCATCTGAATGCAGCACAAAAACGACACGTGCATCCCTGCTGTTCTGTGACTTCTTTATAGGCGCGCCAGGGAAACTGGCTAATATTTCGCGGTTATTTTACACAGATCCCCCTTTTTTTGTAGTGAAAGCAAGGTACTAATTGCATCATTTTTCATTCTGTTTCGGAAAATCCCGTTTCACATGGCTCAAATTAAAATTTTCGAAGCATCAAAATTCAAATCGATTTCGGTAAATAGGTCTATACTAATGGGTGAGATCAGAAAACGTATGCGTTTGGGATACATGAAGCAGACGAGATGGGAGAACCAGCCAAGGCGCAAGCGTTGAATAGTTCTGCAAATAGGGATTGGCTGAGTTTTTTGCCCCTACGGATTACGGAGCGAGGCATTTAGCTTCTTGCCGCGTCGTTTATCGACCTCAAGCCGAGCAAAGTTGAGGGAGTCGCGGAGTTGACGCAAGCCGTACTGCTTCGCAAGTTTTTGAACGCTGACACCGGGACGTTTGGCTCGCAACACGAACCATGCCTCGTGCGGCATGAACTTTTCGATCTCCACGTCGCCCGGATGATCGAGGACTATCTGATGTGCTTTGCCCAGATAGTTGTAATCTTTTGTGAAAATGGCCCGATCCAAATCAAGCGTAAATCGGGCAATGGTTACATCACTGGTCTTCTTGTCGGGGATACCCTCGTCAATGATCAGCTCTCCCGTGATATCCACAACCGGACAATTTTGATTGGCTCGACCGTTGTGCGTTGCCGCGACGATGTAGTAGTGATGGTTGATCGCGTGGGCCTGCAGCGATAATCCACCGGGATAGGCACTGGGCCAAACGACAAGTTCCGCCCCCTGATCAGCCATCTCCTGCCAGAGTTCGGGAAAGGCAATGTCGAAGCAGATTGCCATTCCAACCTTGCCAAAGTCCGTCTCGAAAACCATGGCCTTGCTGCCGCATTTCAAATTGGTCAGTGCATTTTTGAGCGTTAACCCTTCATATTTCGACAGGTATTCCGGTGGGTGTGGACACACCTTGTCATAGACACATGACACGCTGCCGCTCCTGTCGATGAGAATCGCCGAATTAAATGTAGTGTCTCCGACAATGCGATAGATTGGACTTACAATATAAGTCTCGTGCTTTTTCGCCAGAGCTGACATCGCTTTAGTCGTTGGACCGTTCAATCGCTCTGGGTTACGACCCGTCCAGGTCTCCGGCAGAACGATTAGATCGACTCCTTTGGCCGCCTCACGATTCACGAGTTTTTCGACATCATTCAGACTCATCCCATTAGCAAACGATAACGTCACAATCCGTACCGGCCGACCGCTGGTTTTAGAATCCGCACTTCCTGGAGTGACAAGCAACGCAAGCGCAATGAACATGGCTATGGGAGCGATCTTGAACGGCATTGTCCTCTTCAGTTTCTGGTTGTTTTCAGAAATCATGGTCAGACCCTTGTATACACAAGACGTTGAATGGACTAATGCGTCAAATCCATGGAATAAATAAATGATGGATGAACGATTTTAAATTGTCAACAGAAGCCCGGTTCTGTGCCGAATCACGTGGATTAAAACGTGCATGTCGAAGCCCTTCCAGACGGAAATCATCTAATTGAACCAGATTCCGGAATAAGGTATGAATTCTCCTGGCGCATAGGAAGTCAGCAAAATGGGGCGTATTCCGAGAGGCCTGCTTTTCACGAGTTTCTAAAACAATCGTTTTTCAACGCCGTTGGTCAGCGAATCATTAATCATTTTGATCTCGTCTGGTGTGCCACGATAGACCCACCAACATTCGACAAGCTGACAAAATCACCTTTTTGTGTCGTTTTTATTCAAAGTCAATCCGCAGCCACATCCTCTTCGACATTTGATGTTTCTCGATACAATTCAAAAATGACAACTTGGTTCCCCATTTTTCCGATCCACTTGCAATTCGAATGGTGAAAGCTCACGAGTGAGATATCGCCGGGAATCCAGGCTAGCGGTCTTCCAGAAGTGGAAGACTTAACGCAAGATTCAATGAGACGCGGATACAGAGAGATAGGTCTTGGCTTCTGCTGTGTGGGAAGAAATCTTTTTAAGCTTAAAGTCCAGATCCATCTCAACAAACGAACGAGAAGAAAGTCCAATCCTGCAGCGGTTCTTTTGACTCTTGTTTCTAGTTCCTCTATTTTTACGTAATCTGGGTCTTCTTCGAGAATCTTCAAGCACAATCCAGTGTTGGCATCCCAGATTAGTATGGTCTTGTCCCCATAGCTCTGAGAGCCACTAACAAAATACTGGCCGTTGGGACTATAAGTCATGCTAGAGATATAGCTCGTATGTCCAATGAGTGGCCCTCGCAATTCTCCCGCTTCAGGATCCCAGATCCGAACTGTTACGTCGTTCGATCCGCTGACGATGTACTTGCCATCAGGGCTAAATGCCACGCTCGTGATGAAATTTGTGTGTCCGTCGAGTTGTGCGATTTGTTCGCCGCTCTCGAGTTCCCAAATTCGTATTACACTATCGTATAAGCCGCCACTCACAATGTGTCGTCCGTCAGGGCTGAACGCCACGCTGCTAAATCCACAAAATGATTGCGGCTTGAATTGTTTAATCTGCTTACCACTCTCAGTATCCCAGACTCGCAAAGTATTATCATTTGATCCAGATGCGATTCGATTGCCATCGGGGCTGAACGCTACACTGGTGACAACCGTGGAGTGCCCGGTAAGTTCAACGATTAATTGAGCACTACTGGCGTCCCGAATTTGTACTGTTGAGCCTTCCCGCTTCCCATCGAGCCCATTTCCAAGAGCGATTAAATGTCCGTCAGGGCTATACGTCACACTGGTGACACTAGAAGTCCCGGCTTTGACATGCTCTGCAACTCCTTCAAACTGCAAAAGTTGTTCACCGTTCCTGGAGTCCCAGATCCGAGCTGTCATATCCCTGGACGCAGAGATAATTCGTTGACCATTGGGACTGAATGCCACACTGGTAACATACTGCGTGTGCCCATTCATCTCTACGAGTTGATCTCCACTCTCGGCATCCCAAACTCGTACAGACTTGTCGTTAGAACCAGTGACAATCCGTCGGCCATCATGGCTGAATGCGACACTGTTGACCGCTTCTTTGTGCCCATTCATCTGTACGAGTTGAGCACCACTCTCAGCATCCCAGACTTTTACTGTATTATCATGCGATCCCGAAGCAATGAGTCTGCCATCGGGGCTGAAGGCAACGCTGCTGACTGCGTTAAAGTGTCCTGTAAACTGGGCCCGTTGGGCTGAATCAAGGGGAAGTAGTGGAGGACGGGAAGCACGCAGACAGAGATGCAATTGTTCAATGTTAGTTTTCTTCAATATTCTGGCATTCAGAGGAACTAACTTTTTTTCCATCGACCATCGATCAAGCAGCTCATACAACTTCGGTCCTGGTCGATCCCAGGGGGGAGTGGAACTCATACCACCCTCCTCATCTTGACTGTAATGACCGTCAGCTTCGGGGCTGTCGTACCACCAGCAGGAATTCCAGAGACATTGAAACAGTCCTTGTGGATAGTCCTTTGCGTGACGGGCAATGAAATTCAGATCGCGGCGAAGGGCTTCCTCCAGCAGCCGTAAAATTCGACGTTGCGGTCGGTCGTGGGGAAGCAATGTAACGGCTGTTGTGAAGTCTGCAGCCAACTCTAAGACCAATCCCGCTTGATGCTTCGATTCCAAAAACCGAATTGATGTAAGAGTTGTTTCTAATTCATCCCAAGATTCCCCGTGGCTTTGATGGTAGGGCAATTCGGAAATTGCCCGAAGACAGTCACCACTCCAGGAGAGTCTGTCTGTTGGATTAAGCTGGCGATGAAAATAGGCAGCCAATTGCTGGTGGGCTGCAATCTGCTGCTTGTCACTTGCCAGGTACATCTCACGGATGGCTTTGTAAAGGCCTCGATGGAAAAAATCGATTCGGTTGCCGCGAGGATGCAAATAGGGGCGAGCTTGGCTCAGGATTGGAAACAGATTCTCGGCTTCTCCGTCATTGTTGAGCAACCCCTGCAGCTCAGCTTCTGAGAGACCACTGCGCGCGCTACCGAGTAACGAGAATACATTACGGACTAGTTCGCCACCAAACTCGGCCTCTAGCCGTTCGATCACCTGACGGAACAGTTCTGTAATCGCATTTTGCCCTTGGGGAAAGTGCTTGATGCGGTCATTCAGATCAGCGAACGAACCAAAGCCGCGTAGTTCTTCCAATGCCACCAGCAGGAATAATGGGTTTTCCGTTGCCGGGTTATTCAG
>NZ_CALEMX010000096.1 GCF_937910335.1 uncultured Gimesia sp.
AAAAAGCAGACTGGTGGTTCCGGTCAGTACGCTCACGTGGTTGGAAAAATTGAACCGATGCCTGTTGAGAACAATGGTGATACCTACATATTTGTCAACAAGGTTACTCAAGGACGTATTCCCAAAGAATACATCCCTGCCGTTGATAAAGGCTTTAAACGGGCGCTGGTAAAAGGCCCCCTTTGCGAGTGCGAAGTGGTGGGTGTCTCAGCCACGCTTGCCGATGGTAGTTACCATGATGTTGACTCTTCGGAAATGGCATTTAATGTCGCTGGATTCAACTGTATGCGAGATGCACTGAAGAAATCGAACATGGCACTTTTAGAGCCCATCATGAAACTGGAAGTAGAAGTTCCTGAAGAATATCAAGGCTCTGTTTCTGGCCATGTAGCTCAAAAGCGTGGTGTAATCAACACCTCTGAAACCAAATTGGGAACCAGTGTTTTCATCGCGGAAGTACCTCTGGCAAATATGTTTGACTATGCCAACGAACTACGCTCCATGACACAGGGTAAAGGGGGATTCAGCATGGAATTCTCCCGCTATGCCCAAGTACCACGAAACATTCAGGAAGAAGTGGTAGCACGTCGCCTGAAAGAAAAAGAAGAACGACTGGCAACTGCCTAAGGCGCGTCCCTTTTCATCATAGCGGCTTCAATAGTGATATACTGACTCTGAAGACGCTATTATAAGCCTGGACACAGTCTTGTTCTGAAGCATACCAAAAAGGCCCCGTTTTACGAGACGGGGCTTTTTTGTTGCGCTAATTTTGCTTCGGCCTGTAAAACAGGTTCCATCAACTGACGAATCTCCGTTTCCTGCTCAGAAGTCAGAGTCCGCTGAGGCGGCCGCGGTGGACCGAAGTCAGCGCCCTTCAAAGTAATCGCATACTTCAGCATACTGATATTAAAACTGTCTCCTGCTCTAGCCCGATAATCTTCAATCGGCAGAATCAGTTGTTGAATTCGCATGCCTTCAGAGTAATCACCGGCAGCAAAAGCCGCATGCATTGCCAGAGATAAATGCGGGCAAATATTCCCGGCTCCACTGGTAAATCCACCAGAACCAGCCAGCATATAATAGGGTGCAAAACGTTCTGCGGAACCGCAAATCCATTCCAGGCCATGTTCATCAGCGGTGACCGTCGTCCGGAACTGATGCATTTGGTTCACCGAATATTTGACTCCAATCGATCGCTTATCAGCGCCTAATTTCAAAAGAAGTGCATCACTGGGAATATCAGATTTTTTGTAGTACAGAGTCGGGCAATCTGCGGCATCCATCACACTCAGATAATATTCTTCAGCGCCACGGTCACTCATATACGGATGAGCGAAGGGCATAAACATAATCCCCGTGGCACCGGCTTTCATGGAATCAATGGCCGTCTGACAGGCGATGCCGACCTGATACCCAATCGGAGCAAAAATGAGTGCATCCGGACCCGTGGCTTCACGGGTAATTTTTACCAGTTCCACGATTTCCTCTGGAAGCAGGCTATGAAATTCACTGGTACCCGCACCGGGTAGAAAAACGCGCATCCCTGCTTCATATAACTTAGCCGTGTGAGTTGCTTGTGTTTCGACATTAATTTGATCGTTCTGATCAAAAGCCGTCAAAGGCACAATATGTACGGTTTGCAGTTGCTGGTTCGTTATTGGAGAGCTCATAAAACAATTCCTGTTACCTGGGCAGATCATGATGCCAGAGACTTCATTTCCCTGGGTCCATCCTGCAAAATTAAAACGCCAAACAGAACCTCAGCAGGATAATTAAGATCCTTTACATACTGTTGTACGCGGAAACCTGCTGGTCATCAATCTAACAGACCCCCTATGAGCAAAAATAATCGACAACTCAAAGACTTTATCTACCGGGCGTGCCTGATGGAAGTAACCGCCAGAAAACCGGGAAACGTACACCCTGAGGCCGCTTTTCCCGATTTAACTTATGCCGATTTTGTGAAATCTGCTGCGGTGATTGCACCGATTCTAGCTGAGATCGAACCGCACAAAATTGGCTACTGCATTAAAGAATGTATCAGAGAAACCCAGCAAGTCAGTTCCAGCAACTCCAATCTCGGCATGGTACTGTTACTGGCTCCCCTGACGGCCATCCCTCGCAATAAATCGATCGCAGAGGGGATTCACGAAGTTTTGCAGCAGTTAACGATTCAGGACGCGATAGAAGTTTATGAAGCAATTCGAATGGCTAAACCGGGTGGCCTGGGAAAAACGGAATCAGAAGATATTTCCAACGAACCTACGAGCACACTCCGTGAGGTAATGTGCCTGGCAGCCGATCATGATTCAATAGCCAGCGAATACGCGAATAATTTTGACATCACACTAGACTCGGCAGTACCAGCCCTGCAAACGTTCTGGAGTCAATGTGCAGACTGGGAAGAAGCCGTCATTCGGTTGCAGCTTCGATTAATGTCTGACTTCCCGGATACTTTAATCGCACGAAAATGTGGCATCGAAGAGGCACAGCAGTCTGCCGTCTATGCAGCTGAAGTTTTACAAGCCGAGCAATTTGACTCAAGTCTCGCCCCGTTCGATTCCTGGTTGCGATTCAAGGGGAATCAGCGGAATCCGGGCACAACAGCAGATCTGATCGTCGCGGCCCTGTTCGTCGCTCTGCGGGATGGTTTTATTCCCATGCCGGAGTTAACTACAATACTGAAACAGGTTCCCACACATTTGGTACCCGACTCGAGGATGACAACGGACTATGAATAAACCCGCCCTCTACAAAGTACGCGTGACCAAAGACCATCTGGTTTTTAGTGCCGCACATTTCATTACATTCAATGGAAACATTTGCGAGCGTCTGCACGGCCATAACTGGAGAGTCGCTGCCGAACTGACCGGGCCCCTGGATGAAAACGGCTATGTATTTGACTTCATCGCGTTAAGAGATCAATTACAGAAAACTGTCGATACACTGGATCACCGCGTCCTGCTTCCCACACAACATCAGAAGATAAAAATTTCGGAAGAGCATGATGAAATTCAAGCGACTTTTGAAAAGCGACGCTGGGTTTTTCCCAAAGAAGATTGCATTTTGCTGCCTGTTGAAAATACCACCGCTGAATTAATCGCGCATTGGATTGGCCAACAACTGCTGACTGTGATAGGATCGCATGCTTCAAACCAGATTGAATCAGTACAGATCGAAGTCGAAGAAAATTTCGGACAATGGGCGATCTGCCAGCTTCCCGTTCCCCAGTCCTGAGCCCGTGAAATTCATAAATCAAAATACAAATCGCTGAACCAGTCAAGGAATCTACAAATGTCTGCCAATTCTGCATGGATCATTGATATCACTGAAGAAAACTTCGAAACAGAAGTGATTCAACAATCTGCACAAACACCGATTGTAATTGATTTCTGGGCGCCCTGGTGTGGCCCCTGCCAGCAATTGGCTCCGATGCTGGAGAAACTGGTCGAGGAATTCCAGGGAAAATTTCGACTTGCCAAGATCAACATTGATGAACAACAGGGCTTAGCGGCTGCCTTCCGCGTCGAATCCATTCCGACTGTTGTCGCCTTTCAACACGGACAGCCCGTGGATAATTTTCAAGGAATTCTTCCCGAAGAAACATTGAGAGAATGGATCACACGCTTGATCCCTTCCCCGCTGGAAATTCTACTGCAGGAAGCACAGGCGGCAGAAGAAACAGATCCCGCTCTGGCAGAAACCAAGTACCGTGAGGCTTCCGATCTCGATCCCGGAAATGACGCGATTCAATTACGGATGGCAGCAGTTTTGATTAAACAGTCGCGATTTGATGAATGCACTAAAATCATCAGTAAGCTGGAAGAACGGGGGTTTCTGGAACCGGAAGCGGAGCAGATCAAATCTCAACTTGAACTACAGGCGGCATCCGATGAAGCGGGTGGAGTTGAACCAGCCAGAGCTGCTTTAGCCGCAGATCCGGAAAATGCGGACTTAAAAATTGCATTGGCAGATGCCTTAGCCGTTTCAAACAAACATGAAGAAGCACTTGAAATTTGTCTGGCACTGATCGAGCAGGATAAATCGGGAGCGGGTGTAGAAGCCAAAGCAACCATGCTGAAAATTTTTGACATCCTAGGCCCTCAGTCGACACTGACAAGTGCTTACCGCAGAAAACTGGCAACGCTATTGTATTAGTTCGCCACTACTCACTGCCCGGCGGATCGAGTTCCTGCTGGAGAGCCTGCGATGGGAACACCAAACGGTAAAGGACGTCCAGCGACCTGATAACCCAGAGAATGCGCGTGCTTCTGTAAGGATCGATAGAGTTCAAAACTATCAGGATAAACCCAAAATGTGAGTGTTGAACCTCTCCCTATATCAGTCAACGTCTGGAAAAATTGCGAATGAACCTGGAGTGCTGCAGCCTGAGTCTCGCTGGGTACTTCATCATCAGTTTCGATTTCCCACTTGGTAACACCTACTCGGAAACCACCGCTCCCGCCATTTCTTAACTGATCGATCGCTGAGAGCACCTGCCGCTCAACTACATAGTTCATTGTATATCCACGAATCGGGCCCACTTTGCCATGATGCTCACGATATTGGGCCAGCCATTTTCCTCGTTTGATGACCTGATCTTTCAAATCCGCGAGTAGTTCGTTGATCGGCACGTATGACACTTTATTCTCAGAGAGTAAAAAATGCCACTCCTTATCTGTCACCAGCTGACTAACGGGGGTTAAGCGGTGCTTCAGTTCTTTCACTTGATCACGGGGGGCCGAAACCAGCCGCGATTGCGATACAACCCGCTCTAGTTCTTTTTGCGTTTCCTGCTTAGAGTCAACCAGACTTAATAACAGTTGAGACTGCTGATCTAAAAGTTTGCTTTTCAGATTAATCTTCGAATTTAGTGATTGCAGCTCCCCATTAATGGCCCGTTTTTGATGTGCTAATTCCTGGACACCTGACTCACGACTTTGCATCACCTGATCTATTCTGGCAAGCTCTCGTTCCAGTTGCTTTAATTCCTCAAGTAATTCCGCCGAGGGTTGTTGATAGATAACTTTTGGTTTTTGAGGAACAAACGGCTTCGGCTCGGGTTCTATTAAAGTAAGTGCAGGCGCTTCTGGAATCGGAAGCTCTGTTTCGACCGGGGAAGGAAATGCCGCTAAATCGGCATCAATGATCTCGGGTTGTAGAGCCCTGACTGATTGATTCTCAACCACCGTTACAGGAGCCTGACTCATCCGGACTCCAGCGATGACAATCAAAATAATCAAAATCCCTACGATATTGGCTACGATATCCAAAAAGGAATCGGAACCAAAACCAACTTCTCCCGATTGTGTGCGGCGGCTCATATTATTTCTCCACCTCAGTACTGAGAGCCGAAGACACAGGCAGGGGTTCCAGCGTAAATGTCGATTCTGTCTGGAGCCCCATCTTCTGGGCTGAACCTTTTAACCGTTCATAATATTGATTGCCACCAGGACTGATTGTGAACTGAATGGTGGGTACCCAGTAGAATCCTTTTGGAGCAGGTCCCCAGGAATTGACATACTGATCCATTACAACAATCATCGACTGCAGCAATTCTTCCTGCGAGACTCCCTGGTCTACTTTGATAAATTTATCATTGCCGACCAGAATGCGATCCGCGCCAACGTGAACAGTAATTTCTCTCTCGAAACCAATTCCTGAACGCGATTGTTGCCACTGTCTGTTCTTTGCAGATTTAATCTCTGAGTGAGCACCGCCTGCCTGTTGGCTACGATTCAAAGATAATGAACTCGTATTACCGGCTCCCGAAGCAGACTGTCCGGGTGGAACCCCTTTCAGACGGTTTCGCGATTGATGACTGCCAGCCTGTTGCTGCGAGGAGTTTGACTGAGTCTGTTTTCTCTGGTCACTGAAAGAATTTTCTATCACACGACCTGCTGAGGACTGTGAATTGGAATCAGGCTTGCCAACTTGCCGATCTCGAGATTCTGTGACTCTGTTTTCCCGAGAACCTTCCAGTGAGACCAGATGCCGCTCTGCCAGTTCCTGCATTTGTTCGCGATTCATCACTTGTGCCTGTTTCACTCCCGTACCCTCTGCTGCTCTCCCACCCGGCTGTTTTCTTAGTTCTGAAAAATCAAACACTTCAGCCGTTTGACGACTGCCAGGTACACTTTTTAATCCCACTGGTTTTTGTTGTGAAAGACCATTCTTTTTGCCCGAAGCAACTCCACGCAGATCTGAGGTACCATTCACTGCGTCTTCTTGTGCAACAATGTGTTTTTGATTGGCAACTTTTCTGAGGTATTCTGCGCGCGTCAACTGTTGTCGACGGGTTAATACATCACTAAAACGCGACTTGCCGGAAGACTTTGAATTACCATTCGCTGCCAGCTTTTCAGACGGGCTGGATTTACCAGAGCCTGTGCCAAACTCTTCTTCAGGTTCAATTACACGCACCATGCCCGTGCGTGGATCAAATTTTAACACGCGTCCTCTCGGGCTTGATCCACTCTGAGGCTGATGGAGCTGCGACACGAGTTTTTTACGTTCACTTAATACGCGATCCACTGCATCCCGACATACCTGCTCAGCTCTAGGATCTTTGGCTGGTAATGCAAAATCCCAGTCAGCATCAATCAGCTCATATCCTGAATCCTGTTTCAGATTATTCAACAGTTTTCTTGCGACATAGTAACCCACGCTTCCGCTGGGTCGGACCAGAATCAATACATAGGACTCCTGATTTGTGGGCTGATCTTTAGCCTTCCAGTATTGGGATAAAGCCTGTGTCCCCGCCAACAGCGGATTATATCCCGGGGTAAAATCCTGAAGATCATCGGGAGTCAGCGTAATTCCTTCCGGAAGAAACGTCAGTCCCTGATCGGTACATTCAATTAAGATAGGTCGTTTCGCTGTCCCGGTTTGACCATCATAGGGAATGATCGAATACTTACTGCGCGCTGTTTTTTGTGATTGTTTTTTCTCTTCCAGTTTTCGTAACTCTTCCTGAAGTAATTCTGTTGCACGCGATTTCTTGTACTTAACTTGATTCATTTTCTGAATGAGATCTTCATCTTTTTGCTGCAACATCTGAATTTGCTGCTTTGTACCCGCTAATTTATTTTCTGACTGACTCAACTCGTTTTTCAAGCGGATCAAACTCAGATTCTGTAATTTCAAATTCTCAAGACTTTTGGCTTTTCGCAGATTTAATGCTTTTAACTTTGCCTCTTGTTCCGCAGCAAGATTGATTACTTGAGGCTCAGGTTCGGAAATGACAGCAGGAGTTTCTACAATCGTCAAGCGTGGTGCCACTTCTTGTAGTTCTTCGATCTCTGCGGCAAATAACACCGGAGGAAAGAAATCGGCGTCAACCACTTCTTCCACCGAAACGTTTTGAACCTGAATGATGGCTTGCTGACGAATGCGGCGCGTGGTGACAACCAACAGGAATATTAATGCCCCCATTGCACAAATGAGAACCGCTAAGAAAGGAAATAGCGATACCGAACGTGCTTCCTGACCATGTCTGCTCATGAGTTAAACCGGGGAATTGACTTCGTTCAGAATAAGTTTATAGAGAATCACAATTTTCAAATATTGCAATCACGCTGCATTATTTCTACTGGATCGCGCAGTCAGTAGATGGACTGCGGCACTCAAACTGTGCAAGGTATCTTCAAATGTCTCGGTCGCACGAATTGCATCCAGATTTTCAGACAGTCTTCGCTGCAAGCCCACCAGATGTTCTTCCTGACCGACTATTTTCAACAAATTTTCGCTCTGAGAATTCAAGGCTTCCAACTGTAACGAAGAGACTTCTGAACTGTCTTTTAATTGTTGATTCCACTGCTTGACTTCGCCGGCAATCTCTTTCGTTGCCTGCTCAATCTGAGTAGTTTGACGCGTTTGAGCGGAAATCACATCCTGATGAACTTCATTCCAGATCTGAGCCAGATGCGTTGAAAACCGACTGTTTGATTCTTTCTGCGTGTCTTGCCAACGTGTCAGCATCAACTCAATATTTTCTGTCGTTGATTGATACGCAGATAAAAATTCGTTTCGAACAGATTCCAGCTGAGAAGAGTGGCTCCCCAGTGTATTTGACATTCCTTCCTGCAAAGAACTGTCAAATGATTCCTGTTGCCGTTCCATCACCTCAGACCAGCGAGCCCGTAAGGCTTCCAAACTGGTCTGCCAAAGCTCGGTTTGCCTCTGTATCATCTCTTCTGTGCGTAGAACTAATTGTTGAGCCGCTTCGATTTCCGCTGACTCCAACGGGCTAATCAAATTTTCTGATGCACTCAAACAAGAGGCAATATTTTGCAGACCAAATAATTCGATCTTCTCAAGCTGCTTTTGTTCCATCCGTTCTACGATGAATGTGGAAAAGACCAGCACCAGAGATAAACCCAATGCTAAAGCAGTCGTATCAAAGGCGACAGCCAATCCCCCGGTGACTTCAGAAAGTGAGGTATCCAGTTGATCCGGTGTCACATTCGCAATGGCAATCGTAATACCGATTACGGTACCCAGGAATCCGATGATGGGAACGGCCCAGGTAATTGTTCGGATGAGTGAATAGCTGGCATGCATCTGGTCGGCTGCAAGTTCTGCCAGATATTTTAAATGTTCGTCAAGATCCTGCACTGAGCGACGACCTTTGACATACGAGGCGATATCTTTCAGTCGTTTCCCAAGATAAGTCTCTCCAATCCAACTTGAAAGCGACTGCACTTGATCATTAAATACGTCGATCCGTTCACCCGTATCTTCAATTTCACCAATGGTTTCCCAGTCAATTTTCGTTTTCGTCAAAGACCTTTTCTGATTGAGCATGCCCATGCCCTTCACACCGATGATGGACATGCCAATGAAAAATAGCCCCGCTGTCGCGTACTCTAGAGGGTGACTGCAAAAGTATCGTTCGATAAGGGAGCGATACACGGGCAGATATGGTATCAGGGCATAAAATCCGAATGTGGTACCAATCCCCCAGAAAAGTGGAGACTTCAGGATTGCTTTTGAGAAATTCAAGAAGTGATCTTCTTTTTCACTTTCCGGCAGTGATTCCAAGTGTTCCATCTGTCTGTTCACATCCTTAAAGGTATGAGTGCACTATCAGAAATTCGGTTCAGGATTTGACCCATTCGAAACTCAAAAAAGATGCCATCCCCTGTGAGTATCATTGATCTTAAATGCAGTGAATGCTCTGTGAAGCTTGCCTGATTGCGGGTAGGGAATTCCTGCTTGACTTATGCGACTCACACAGGTCTGGCTTGATCCCGTCAATGGAAAGGCCCACAATAAAACTCACTTCCGTAATACGCATATTCCGTATAATCGTCATATTGTGACAACTAAGTTGAAGAAAATTCCGGCAGGAGCGGGAGAAGCCAGAAGTAATCGAAATTATCCATGCGAACACTACCTGGAATGAGTACAAGCTGCGAACCAGGAATTCTCTATAAACTGCTTTGAGATTAGCAGTTAGTAATTTCAAACGGGACCTGTTTTTTACAGAGGAACTTGAAAAAGTATAATAGATTCCGGGATTCAGTCTCGTGGGACTGTTCATGGAGGAAACAGGCTGTTTTACTGCTGACGGGCATCATTTTTCCAACTTTTCTTAACTCTGATTCCACGATCTACGTTTGCCAATATGAATGCATCGCGTAATAAAAAAACGGACCAGCAATCTTTGCCTGCCGTTGACAAGCACATCATACGAGAGATTCTGGGATATCTAAATTTCTCCAACGGAAAACCGGATTCCAAGTTCCGCTTTAACTGGAACCAACTCTTTTTCGAACTGGACCAGCCACCTACGGTTGAAATGCTGTTTTCGCTACTGAATTCGCATTTACAAGCGCTCAAAGGAACCTCCGGGGCGTTTCAGGAAATCAAGCAGGCAGAAAGTGTACTTCGGATCGCTTTTGAGGAATGTCTGCCTCAATACAAACGGCATCATCGTGACCTGCTATTTCATGTACCTGAGAAGGAGTTCTTACAACCCTATTTTCTGGCAGTTCTTTTCGAAGCCCTGCTTGAACAGGGAGGTCCGTGGGAACAGAACGAAGGCATCGTTTCAGCGAGTATTGATAAACTCAATGATTTTGTTGGATTCCGCCCTGTCGCTGTTCTTGAGAATGGCCGACAGATGCAGGTTTATTCTCATGAAAAATTCCGACCGATTCCTCTCTATATTCGCGATTGTGGCGTTGCCTCTGGTCCTTATCAACGTTTGATTGAACAGGCAATCAAAACACTGGAATCGACTCCCGGTGATCTGTTATATCAGGCGCATTTCGCACTCGACAAAATAGATGAGATTGCCATCGATCTACGAGCGCACGATCATCTGCATCCGGTCAACAAACGAACCAACTACATGTTTGGGGAATGGGACCCGCATGTCATTGACAACCAGGGTTACTATCGCCGCTTTGTCATTCGCAAATTGATTCTCGACTCCCTGTTAGCCTGGATCGATGAACATAAAGAAATTCCGCTTCAAGAGCGATTACAGGATGCCGCTGCTGTTTTGAGTGGTACGATGTTAATGGCTTCCTCCATCAGCGGCTCTGGTCCTGATACACACTCAGGTGATACCAGTTTAACTTCATTACTTCCTCAAGTTGCGCGACAGCGCGATGATTATTACAACCGATTATTGTCCTCGGCCACTGGGAAACGGGCAGAGCGGCTTGCAAAAGAAGCACAACAGTCACAACAACCGTTCGGCCATATCCGCCATTACCTCAATTTACATCTGGCACGCTATGGTGCGCAACAAGTGCAGCATCGACAGCTTTCACGAATATATGCGCGCATGGGTTTCTCATCCGCAGCCCGCTGTGAAGCTGCAGTCATTCCTTGCACGTCAGTCAGATTTGAGTGTGAGCTACAATGGAGGATTACAATGGTCCACCTCCATCTGGAACGGTATGAACTCGATCAGGCCTGGCAGCTTATTTCTGAAATTGAAGAACAGTTAACGCGGGGTATCGAATGTGGTGCCCTGATCGATCCCTGGAATATTCTGGGCTTTCAAGGACTATTTCCACTTTTCATTTCCCGCGAAGATAGTATCCCGGATCAGCGCAGCGAAGTTCTGCTCGATCTGATGGAAGAAATATTCTCTGCTTATTCAGCAACACTCAGTGAAGCAGCCGCTCAGGGAAACAATAAACTAAAACTTGAAATTTCTGATCGTTTTCAAAAGCTGGCGGAGAAATGGGATCGCTATGCTACAACGACGGTAGAAGATTTACCACACGTTAACGGGCAGGATTCATTCGAATCAGCGGCGCATGTTTCTCAAATCCTGACAGAGTGGAAAAACGGTGGAGAGTCTGTTGGCGATATTTCATTCTGGCGACAACATGTTGATCGATTTGAGTCTGCCAAGGCGTATGCACTCACAGTCGATGCACTCTTGCAAAAACGAGATCATGTTGCTGCCATCGGGCTGATCATGCAGTGGCTCAGTCAGGTCGATCAAACAGGCCTGGAATCCGGCCCCTACTCGATCCACGCCGTCCTGTTACAGTGGATGCGACAACTGACTTCGAAAGTCGAGTTCGAATCAATCAAGGAAAACAGTGATTCCATTCGAAAAATGTTCGACTATCTGGAAGCCAATGCTGCCGATTATTGGACGGTACCTCACTTCGATGCCATCTTGCCCGTACCCGATAATGAAATCGAAGACCCTTTTGAAATTGATCCAGAAGAACCAGATGAAGAAGATGCCCTGTTCGGTGCAGCTTATGAAGATGTAATATTCAGGGACAGTGCCGATGATGGTGTGCAAGGAGAAACGATGGACTCCGGATACTCTTCGAGTAATTCGGAAATTGAATCTATCAATCGTCAACTTGAGCCAAGGCTCAAATTTTTGAACACACTTTCCCAACTCTGGCAATTGTCGGCTGCTTTTTTCAGCGAAGTAAAGACAACAAGATTCCAGCATGAAATGGACTCCCCTACAAAAGAGAAATCCATTGAATTTGATCTGGAAACCAGGCAGTCAATCGAAGGCTGGATTCAACACGCCGAGCACCTGCAACAGGAGCTGGTAGTTCTGCTTAATTCCATTTGGAAATACCAACTCTCCAAACCAAGTGGTGACCATGATTCCAATATTGAATACGATCTGCAACTCCAGACAAAATACTACTTAATGCACGCTATCATTATTACGACCGTGAATTGTCGCTCTGCACGCTTAATGCTGCTTTCGACCATTCCACACTCTGAGTCTGAATCAGAACTCACAGAAAATGAAAGACTGCTTGTTTCTATCTACCGTGGAGTTCTCACACGCGATATCGAGTTGGTCAGAAAAGAATTTCCGGTCTTTTTGAGCAGTATTGTAGAAACTCCGCTGCTATATACTCCCATAGATCAGGGAGGTAAACCGAATATCGTATTGAAGGTGCGGTCATTACAAATGATTTTGCGTTTCCTGCTTTCACAGCTGCCCTGCCTGGGAATGCTGCGTGAAACCTGGCAGCTATTGAAAACCGCCTATCGCATGGAACGCTCTTCACGTCCGGAAGGGATTGCCGTCAGTGAATTTGACCGTCTGTTCCGAACGGGATTACGAAGTTCTCTTTCTGCCATCATTCGCTCATCTCATTCCTGGGAAACGGATCAACTGGATGATGAAATTCTCATCGAAATCTCCGGAAAAATAGTCGATAAATATCGAGAACAATGGTTAAAACACAGTCGCACCATGCGGCTCTCCAGCGCTGAAGCTTTGAACCAGGAATTTATCTGGATGGAAGTGAAACAGTTTATTGATCTGTATGGAGCTGACTTGTTTCATGCACAATACCTGACCCTGGGAAACCTTAGAGCGATTCTGCACAACGGCATCGAACAGTACCTGAATTATCTGATAGAGTCTCAAGACCCTGCCCGCCCGATGGCTCTGCTGGCTGATCTGGAAGAAGGTTCCATCGACATGGATGAAGCCGTTACCAATCTTAAAGTCATTTTCGAATCGGTCGTCGATAAATTTGACCGCTTCGTGGAATATAACAGCACGACCACCCAATCCGATTACGGAGAAATGTTTTACTGCTTATTGGATTTTCTGCGACTCGAAGCCGCCTATGAACGCGATGACTGGAAAATGGTGCCTTTACTGATAGCTCATAAAGTTCTGGCCCAACAGGACCGCAATGAGTCGGCTTTGATCTGGGAGGCTGTCTTCGAAGCGAATTCGGAAGAGATGTCGAAAAAACATTTGAAAAAACTGCATCAGACAGAATCTGAATATAAAATCAATCTCCCCTTAATATCAGACCATCTGAATGAGCGTTTTGTTAAACCTCTGGCTGTGAATCGAATGATGGCTCTGGTTCCCCGCGCGATGAAAGATGCCAGAAATGGCAATGAAGACTCAGCCGCGTTTTCGATTCTACAGGAAGAAATTGAACGTTACTTGGATTCCACAATTGGTTCCGGAATTGATGTGCCTGACTGGATGAGAAGTCTGGAAGATGAAATTGATCGACTGGATGAAAAAGTTACCAGCGACCACTATGACATTGAAACCGAAATCAAACTCTCTCCCGTACCGATGTCCCTTTCTGATATCAAAAAACAATTGAAGCTTTGGAATCAGCCGCTCGCTCGAAATCGAAAGAAAAAGAAAGACTGATCTTACTGATTGTCGTGTTTAAGAATATTCGGAACGGCAAAAACAGATAGAAAATCGTGACCGGCGCGCCAGCGAAATCTCCGTTATCTGCAAAAAAACAAACACAATTCTGCAGATGACTTACTGCCGGCAAACTCGATCAGCTGGAGCGCATCTGATTCTATTCTTTCTCCTTGTTAAGAATTTCGATAATCTTCTCCTGTTCATTCGGCGGGATCATTTCATAGTGACTCAATTCAATATCATAAGTTCCCCGACCTCCCGTCAAACTGGATAGCGTACGGGCATAGGTCATGACTTCTGCCAGGGGAACGCGGGCCTGAATAATTTCGTATCCGCCTGTAGAAACCTGCATCCCCTCCATACGCCCTCGACGACTGGAAAGATCGCTACTGATATCGCCTACATTTTCTTCGGGAATGAGGATTTCGATTCTGACGATCGGTTCCAGTAAAGCAGGACGGGCTTTTTCAAACAACTCCGCAAAACATTTACTGCCTGCGGTTTTGAAGGCCGTCTCATTACTATCGACCGGATGGTCTTTGCCGAAGAAAAGCTCGCAAATCAGATTTTGCACCTGACAACCAGTAATCACCCCTTGCTTCATGCGATCGCGCACGCCTTTTTCGACGGCCGGTATAAATTGATTTGGAATGGAACCTCCAGAGACACGATCAACAAAAGCAAAGTTGAACTCTGGATCATAATGATAAGACCGGAGGTGATCAAAATTATCTCTTGTGAAGTACTCTTCCGGATTCACATCTTGCGGCATCGGTGAGACCTTAAGGTGCACTTCAGCAAACTGCCCTGCCCCTCCCGACTGCTTTTTATGCCGATAGCTACCTTCGGCAGTCCCCATTATGGTCTCCCGATAGGGCACTTTGGGCTGATGAGTGATGACAGCCACTTTATCTCGATGCAAGAGTCGTTCCTGAACAATCTTCAAATGCAACTCACTCATGCCATGCATTACCAGTTCGTGTGTTTCTTCATCATGAACAACATGAAAGGTCTGATCTTCTTCTTCAATTTTATGTAGTGCACCTGAGATTTTTTGTTGATCGTTCTGGCTTTTTGGTTCGACGGCCAGTCCGACAACAGGATGCGGAAACTTGATTTCCGGTAGCGAAAGGCCTTCACCATTCGTGTCTGCTGTGATCGTATCACCCAGTTTTAAGTCTTCTGCCTTCGCAACCGCGAAGATATCTCCCACAGAAACCTCATCTACTGCCTCCTGTTTACCCCCCTGGACATCGAGTAATTGATGAAGTTTGATCGGTTTTCCGGTTCTCACATTGATTACCGAAGAGTCCTTCTTTAATTTGCCAGAAAAAACGCGAAGGTAACTCATCTTAGAAATGAAAGGATCGATGCGCGTTTTGACAACTTGTGCGACAAAGGGTTGATCAGGTGAGGGATCCAACATGACGGAAACCCCATCTTTGGATTCTTCCATGCGTTCGATGTCCTGTGGGCACAACGTGTAGTTTGACATCGCATTCATAAATTCCGTAACACCAACACCGGTCTTCGCACTCATAAAAAGTACGGGAATTAAAGTTCCGGCAGCCATTGCTTTGGGGATATTCGCTGACAATTCCTGAGCACTGATCTCTTCACCGTCAAAGAAACGCTCCAGCATCGCTTCATTAGATTCTATGATTGCCTCAATCAGTGCCTGACGAGTCTCCTCTGGATCCCCGACAACACCACTGGCGGGTAATTCTGAATTTGCTACAAGATCATAAACGGCGTTAAAATCAGCACCCAGTCCAACCGGCAGGTTAATTGGTATGCAATGAGCGCCAAATGATTCTTGAATGGAAGTCATTAAGGAATCGTAATCGATATTATCAGAATCACATTTATTGAGCACGATCATACGGGCAATACCAGCCTCTTGAGCCATTTTAGAAACTCGCAGCGCATTAATTTCGACACCATGCCCGGCGTTTAACAGAATGAGAGCCGTCTCGACAGCCCGCAAAGCGCCGGAAACCTGCCCGATAAAATCAGGATATCCGGGGGTGTCAATCAGATTGATATGATGGCCGTCATAATCGAAATGAATCAGAGTGGAAGCAATGGAAATTCGATGATCTATTTCTTCTTCATCGGTATCCAGCAAGCTAGTGCCATCATCTACAGAACCTAATCGGGGAGAGGCACCAGTTTGAAAAAGCATAAGATCGGCTACAGTTGTTTTGCCAACAGCCCCGTGGCCGACCAATGCCACATTCCTAACGTCGTCTACCTTGTATTCATTCATCGCTCGTCCTGCCTTTTCAAAAAAATGACTGGGCGCTATTGTCTCCGTTCCGTTAAAGGCAACACGCTTAGCCAGGAAATGATGCGAACGTGAGCCGGGGATAAAAACGTTTCCCTGACTATCCTTAAACCGGATTCCCTGGGGAATACCGAATCAGTCTTGCGATAAATTGTAATTTGCGTACTCAACATACCTCTATTATATCTTTTTTTCATCTACTTAAAGCATAACTTTTTGATTTTGAAAAGCGAAAGGATTTCTGAAAAAATAGACTTGCATTCAGAAATAGACACATCCTGGCTGCAATATAGGCAGATGATAGAAGTTTGGAAATGAATGTGGCTGTTTTACGCAACATAAGCGGAGAATGCGTCTGATCAATTCTGCTTACCAGTGAACTTAGAATGGAACCGGCAATAAAAACAGGTGATGTTCAAGCAACCCACCACTGCCATGAATTCCAATAAACTGGGTAAAGAAAATGATGAACACATAAGCGGCGATCAACGGTAAAATGATCGTACGACTTAACCATCGCCAGACAAACCAGGCATTTTTGGTCTTTGAAGAAGCACGATGATAGACCCAACCTAACAATATTTTTGTTGGATAAATCGTCGCCACAAAGATCAGAGTAATTCCCCAGACGGCATCACGCGGTAAAGCTGCGACTTTAAACAAATAGAGCGGTAGTGACAAAACATAAACCACAACTAATGACAGCATCCACGTTAAGGGAGTTCGTTTGAACTTGCGCCTGATCGTACCGAGCTCAAACATCGCAGAAAAACGGTTCTCTGCAGTAAAGTGAGCCTGCAACAGAGGCAGCCAACCAAGGACCAGGACAAGAGTGGCTCCTCCAATCAAAGAGATTAGAATCGAAACTCCTTTTTCACTATCTAATGAGCTGATCGCGGCGAGCATCAATGAAGGAATGACCAACCAGATAAATGCCCCCAGGAAACCACGTAGTCCCAAAGAAAAATGAGTGCCCAGCTTGAGCGAGGTCACAAAAGAACGGACATGCAGAGCCGCGCGTTCCAAATAATCTCCGGAGCGAATCTGCTGATTTAGCCAAAGCACATTTTTTAGGGGACGAAAGAAGCAGAAAAATGTTCCTCCGCGCGCTAATGAGAGACAAAGATGAATCGAAACACCAATCGATGTGAGCAAGGTCAGCAGATGCAGAGTCTGATCGCTATTTCCTCCCGGATCAATCAATCGCGCATCGGCGGCAGCCCCGGCTAGAAAATATAATGGGAGTAACCATAACACCATACCAATGACGATCGTTCCCATGCGAGGTGCAATATCCAGCAAAGGAAACGCCAGTCGGATTTTTCCAGTACGGGCAACACGTCCCTCAACATCCAGTAAATATCCTAAAGCAATGAAGTTCACCAGGGGGATGGCAGCAATCAGAGCGAGAAAAAGAACCAGACAGGTGATTCCAAACATCATGCGCATCAGCCAGAACGCCGCCTTGATAGGATGATGTAACAGGTGCGGGAACGGGGGAATATTTCCCACAACTTCATCCGGGTAAAACTGATCAATTTCGGAGGTCACTGCTTCAGAGTTGTTTTCTGTGGAGAAAAATTCCTGCACTTCACAGGCGGCACTACCACCGGCCACGCGTACACCACTCAAGTCGTTCTCTTGCGTGACTTTTTCGTTCACAACAAGCTCCGTCTGGTTCTCTGAAGTTTGGGGCGTTGATCGTATCTTTAAGGTTTCCCCGGAATTGGCATGCATTTTCAAAATAACACCTGCGCCATTGGTAAGCCCAACTTATAACAGAAATTTTTGACTGTTTCGAGGAGCAATTGAGAAATCTCACCCACACCTCCTTTTAATGGTACTCAAATAAAAGTCCTGAGTTTCAAGATTTCACTGAAACTTTCGAATTCCCAATCTGGTATGATTAGCTGAAAGAGTGAGAGCAAACTCCTCTCACCCTATTTGAACGCGTTCCCGTTTTATTCAGAGATGGTTTTATGAAGCTGAATTCACACAACTGGAAACTTGCCTGCCTGCCCTTCGGCGTTGTTGCTCTGGTAATCTCTCTCGTTGCCTGGGCTTCCAGTAGCCCGATTAATATTTCCTCCAAAGCCCCACTCATGGCAGAGGACAATTCCTTTTCTCAGACAGTAAAGCAGGTTGACCGGTTTTTTGAAAAACAATGGTCCGAGAATAAGATCACTCCCGCTCAAATTTCGAATGACCAGCTCTTGTTAAGAAGACTGTCGCTTGCTTTACATGGAACCATTCCCTCGCTGGAGGAAATCAGAGAATTCGATAGTATGCAGGGCGAGGATCGCCTGGAACGCTGGACGCAAAAACTCTTAGCAGACCGGCGATTTGCCGATTATTTTTCCGAACGGTTAGCGCGTGCGTATGTTGGTGTTTCAGGAGGACAGTTTATCATCTTCCGACGCGATCGATTCAAGGCCTGGTTGAGCGAACAGATTCAAGCCAATACTCCCTATGATCAACTGGCTAGAGATTTGATTGCAGGAGAGGGACTTTGGACCGGTGATCCCGAAACAAATTTCATTACAGCAGCATCGGCTGACGGAAACCTGGATCGCAACAAGTTGACCGGAAACACGGTCCGGGCATTTCTCGGTCAACGCATTGATTGCGCTCAATGCCATGACCACCCCTTTGACCATTGGAAACAATCTGACTTTGAAGGACTCACTGCGTATTACGGACAAGTCGAAATTCAAGTCTTCGGAGTCAGGCAGAACGAAGAGTTAAAATATGAAGTGGAAGATCGCGATACTTTGGAAAAACGCACCGTTTCTCCGCAGGTCCCTTTTCTTACTGAATGCCTGCCAGAAGAGGGAACTCTGCGAGAGAAACTGGCTGCATGGGTAACACATCCGAAAAACCGAAGATTTGAACGGGCATCAGCCAATCGGATCTGGGGACTCTTATTTGGTGTACCTTATATCGCTCCCGTTGATGATCTTCCTGCTCCCACCGATCTCTCTCAATCTGAACCCGATTTGCTCGATCTATTAGGGGATGACTTTCGAAAGAACGGCTACGACATTAAACGCATGATCCAGATTATTGTTGCTTCAAAACAGTTCCGGCTCTCATCCACTTCTGAAAATATCGAGCCAGAACAAATTGAACGCGACACCGAGGCCTGGGCATTATTCCCACTGGTACGATTACGCCCCGAACAAGTCATCGGTTCGATGCTGCAGTCTTCCTCTTTAAAAACAATTGATCAGAACTCAAATCTTTTCATGAGAGGACGTCGATTTTTCTCGGAATTAGACTTTCTGAATGAGTACGGTGATCTGGGCAGTGAAGAATTGAATGATTTCCCGGGCACAATTCCCCAGGCGTTACTCAGAATGAATGGGAAATTTGCCAAAGAGAACGGCAGTGCCTCACCACTGAATTCCGTAGGACGTATTGCCCAATTGAATATCTCTGATGAAAAACGAATCGAGACCTGTTTTTTAGTCTGCCTGACTCGCTTGCCCACCGAACTGGAAAGCGAACATTTCTTGAAACAGTATCAAGCTGAACCGGATCAACGTGCCAAAATTACCGAAGACCTTTTTTGGTCTTTATATAATTCACCTGAATTTTCCTGGAACCATTGAACCATGATCGATACCACATTTTTGTCGAGCAAAATCAATCGTCGTGACTTATGCAAAGTCGCTCTGGGTGGCACGCTTTCCTTTATGCTGCCCGGCTTTGATTTAAAAGCGGCGCAAAAACGAGGGCCGGAGCGCAAGAAGTCAGTCATTATTCTTTGGATGGGTGGAGGTCCCAGCCAACTGGAAACCTGGGATCCACATCCGGGAACAAAAATCGGTGGTCCGGGTAAAGCAATGAAAACGGCGCTCCCCGGACTGCAAATTTCAGATATGTATCCACTGCTGGCAGAACAGCTCGAATCCATGTCCGTCATTCGTTCGATGGTTTCCAAAGAGGGTGATCATGAACGAGGTACCAAATATTTCAAAACCGGTTACCGCCCTGAGCCAACGACTGTCTATCCGGCACTGGGAGCCATCATCACGCATCAGGCTCCCAATTCAGATCTCGAAATCCCACAACATATTTCCATGGGAAATACTCAGCAACCAGCACGTGGTGGTTATCTAGGCGGACACCTCGATGCGTTTCGTATAAATGACCCGGGAAAAAATATTGGAAACATGCGCGCCAGTGTGAAATCCCCGCGACAAAATCGACGTCTGGATAATTTAAGCGTTGTCTCTCAGACATTTCAAAAAGGGAGAGTGAACCAAGCGCAAAAAACGCTGCATCAGTCAACCATTGATCGTGCCCTGACAATGATGAGTTCAGAACAACTGAATGCCCTTGAAATCGACAAAGAAACGGAATCCGTTCGGAAAGCTTACGGAGATTCTCCCTTTGGTCGTGGCTGTCTGGTAGCGCGTAGACTCGTAGAACAGGGTGTGCATTCGATCGAAGTTAACCTCAATGGGTGGGATAGCCATACCAATAACTTTAATGGGCACATCACACAATCGAAGTTACTTGATCCTGCTTTTTCCAGTTTGCTCAAAGACCTGAAATCCAGAGACCTGCTGGACTCAACGATTGTTCTATGTATCGGCGAATTCGGCAGGACTCCAAAAATCAATGGCCTGGACGGTCGGGACCACTGGCCCTCTGGATTTTCCTGCATCGTGGGAGGCGGAGGCTTGAAAAGCAATGTGATCATCGGCGAGACTGACCCGACAGGTAAAGAAAAGAAACCCAAAGAGCCCGTCGAAATTCAGGATCTCTATGCCACCATTTTACAGAAGCTGAACATCGACTATACCAAGGAATTAATTTCCCCCATTGGTCGCCCCTTAAAACTTAGCGAGGGGACACCCATTCAAAAACTGATTTGAAATAACCGGACAAACAGAGGTCGACCCTGTTCACCCGCTATCAGGATCAATCGAAATAAATCGGGCAGAATCATGCATAATGCTTGCCGGGGAGAGAAAAAGACTCTAATTTAATGAAAAGTCGAAACCATTCACAGGTTTTGTTGTTTCATGCTGTAGTAACTGATCTCCCCCTTCGATATTCCCCTGGAATTTGAATATGAGCCGCATTTATCCGTTAGTGATTCTATTAGTATCTTTCTCAACACTTCATCTGACTCAGGTCGGGGCGGCGGACTGGTCGCAATTTCGTGGACCATCTGGAAATGGGATTTCTAATTCAACAGGCCTGCCGACTGAGTGGAGCGCTGAGAAAAATATCACGTGGAAAACCAAACTTCCCGGAAAAGGTTCCTCCAGCCCGGTACTCTTTGGAAACCAGATCTTTCTTACCGCTTATTCAGGATATGGACTCGCGCTTGAAGATGAAGGCAACCCGTCGGATTTGCGTTTGCATGTAATTTCCATCAATCGGCAGAATGGTGAAATCATGTGGGATGAATCAGTGCCTCCCTTGAATCAGGTTCAGAAAATCACAAAGCGAATTGTCGATCATGGTTATGCCAGTGGAACTCCTGCCTGCGATGAAAGCGGCGTTTATGCCTTTTTTGGAACTTCCGGCGTTGTGGCCTACGACTTGAAAGGCAAACTCAAATGGAGAGCTGACGTTGGTGAAGGAACAGCGGGTTTCGGTTCGGCTTCGTCACCCATCATTTATAAAGATTTGGTCATCGTCAACGCCAGTATCGAAAGCCAGACGGTTTATGCATTGCATAAAAAAAATGGAGAGATTGCCTGGAAGGCTGAAAATATCATGAAGGCCTGGACAACACCTTCGATTGTGGATGTACCAGGCGGGAAACAGGAACTGGTCGTCAACCAGAAAAGCCAGATCTTTGGCTTCGATCCGGATACCGGTAAAAAACTTTGGACCTGCGAAGGAATTCAGGACTATGTCGTACCAGTCGTGGTTCAAAACGAGGGAATTCTCTACTGTCTGGGCGGCCGCAGCAACCGAAGTATCGCCGTTCGCCCTGGTGGACGGGGAGATGTGACAAAGACTCATAAGCTATGGGAAGTGAATATTGGCGCGAATGTGACCTCGCCCGTTTATTACAATGGTCACCTCTACTGGGCCAGTGATCGCGGAATTGCCTTTTGTTTGAATGCCAAAAATGGGGAAGTCGTCTACAAAAATCGTCTCCCCACCAAGGGACGGCTGTACGCTTCGATCGTTTTAGCCGACGAGAAGCTTTTTATCACCACTAGAGATAATGGGGTGGTCGTTTTGAAAGCGGCTCCCGAGTATGTTGAACTGGCACGCAACGAAATTACCACGGACGAAAACCTGTTTAACGCCTCACCTGCTGTGAGTGAAGGTAGTATTTTCCTGCGAACACACGGCTACCTGTATCGAATCACAAATAAGTAAGAAATCTACTACAAAAGACTCTGGGTAAATAACTTACACTGCCACGAGACTTTTTTGTCAGGTCGTTGATACTGCCTTCGAACCGCTGGAAATCCGGATTCAGTGCTCCTACAATACGAGGCATGACTGATCCAACGACACAGAATTCCAACCTCTTCAAAACCATCGGCATTATCGGCGTCGGTCTGCTGGGAGGGTCCATTGCAGCCGCAGCAAGACAGCGAAAGCTGACAGGAAAGATCCTCGGGGCAGGACGTAATCCCGCGCGGATGCGGGCGGCCCAGCATTCTGGTTTATTGGACCGTGGTACAACCAATATTGCAGAAACCTCTGCAGAATCTGATCTCATCATTGTTTGTACGCCCGTAAATCAAATTACTCAGTTTGTTCGAACTGTGGCGCAAAATAGCCGACCGGGTACCATCATTACCGATGTCGGAAGTACCAAACAAAAAATTTGTGAAGCCCTCTATGGAAGTCTGCCCGAAGGCGTCACATTTGTTGCCTCTCATCCTTTGGCTGGTTCCGAAAAAACGGGTTTTGAATTCGCAGACGCCAATCTGTTTCAGGGTCGCCCGTGTGTGATTACTCCGGATGACTCACTCTCTGTAGAAGCAGTTTCCAGAATTAAACAATTCTGGGAAGCACTGGGAATGCATGTTCTGGAAACATCGCCTCAAAAACATGACCAAATCCTGGCCGAAACCAGTCATCTTCCCCATGTGGTCGCATCCGCCTTAGCCATGACTTTGACAGAAGAAAACCGAAATTTTACCTCGACCGGGTTTCGAGACACTACCAGAATTGCCGCCGGTGACCCTGCACTTTGGATCGAAATCCTGTTAAACAATCGCGAAGCTGTTGTAGAAAGCATCGACAGGTACACCCATTCACTCGAACGATTAAGGGAAGCCATCGTGAACCATGATGAAAATCAACTTCGCCAACTACTGGAAGATGGTAAAAAGAACCACGATGCATTAAATTCATCCCGTACTCAGTAGTCTCAGCTTTGAACATTTAAAAATCATCGATATCAACGACTCAGAAATGGCAACGATTCAAACAAGCCACTTCATTTTCCTGACTTGATCAAACAATAACTGGAACCAATATGCTTTGCGAAGTCGAAATCAAACCTGCTGAAAATCAGGTTGACCGTGAGGGTGCCCGTATCCTTAAAGAGTGCCAGGTCCTTGGTGCACATTCAATTCGATCTGTTCTGACAGCTCACTCTTATCTACTGGAAGGTGATCTCAATCAATCAGACCTGGAGAACATTGCTCAGTCTTTGTTGTCAGACCCGATTGTCGAAACTTTTGAAATTCGAATTTTATCCGGTAATGCCTCTGATTCAGAAAACGCAGAACAATTACTGAATGTCCTGTTCAAACCGGGTGTGACCGATAATGTCGCCAACAGCGCGCGAGAGGCAATTCGAGATCTGGGACTTTCCGTAGAAAATGTGGCTACCTGTCGTAAATACTGGATTAACTCCGATGCCAAATCTGAAGAAGCAGATCGCATGGCATCGAAGGTTCTTTCCAATGACGCCATCGAACAGGTCGTGCGCGGACCGTTGAGAATGGATAGTATCAAGCTGGGCAGCGAGTATACTTTCGAACTGGTCACGATTCCGATTCGGGCCATGAACGATCAACAACTGGAAACACTGAGCCGTGAAGGACAGCTCTACCTGAATCTGACCGAGATGCAAACGATCAAAAAATACTATGTGGATCAAGCAAAAGATCCAACCGATATCGAATTGGAAAGTGTCGCACAAACCTGGAGCGAACACTGCTCGCATAAAACGCTGGCAGGACGAATTCATTATCGAGACGGGGAACGGGACCTCCATTTTGAGAATATGCTGAAGGAAACCATCTTTTCCGCTACGACTGAAATTCGAAAATCTCTGGGTGATAAAGACTGGTGCGTGAGTGTATTTGTCGATAATGCCGGTGTGATTACCTTTGACGAAAAACAGGATGTCTGCTTTAAAGTAGAAACGCACAACCACCCGTCTGCGCTGGAACCTTACGGAGGTGCCAACACGGGTTTGGGTGGTGTCATCCGTGATCCACTGGGAACTGGACTTGGCGGCAGACCGGTTTGTAATACCGATGTATTCTGTTTTGCCCCTCCTGAAATTTCTTACGATGATCTCCCCGTTGGAGTGCTGCATCCCAAAGCGGTTGCCACGGGCGTTGTTTCCGGCGTGCGAGATTATGGAAACCGAATGGGCATTCCCACGGTGAATGGGGCCGTTTACTTTGATGAACGCTATCTGGGTAATCCACTTGTTTACTGTGGTAATGTGGCAATGTTACCTGTCGGTAAATCAGTCAAGCAGAAAACACAACCGGGGCATTATATCGTCGCAGTAGGAGGACGCACTGGACGTGATGGCATTCATGGTGCCACTTTTTCTTCTGCGGAATTGACTTCAGAAAGTGAAAGCCTGTCTGGTGGTGCCGTACAAATTGGAAATGCGATCACAGAAAAAATGACGCTGGATGTGATTCTGGAAGCGCGCGACAAAGAGTTATTTTCCGCCATTACCGATTGCGGTGCAGGTGGTTTCAGTAGCGCCGTGGGAGAAATGGGTGAAGATACAGGTGCTGAGGTCTGGCTGGATCAATGTCCGCTGAAGTATGCAGGGTTGTCCTATACGGAAATCTGGATCTCCGAAGCACAGGAACGAATGGTGTTGGCTGTTCCCCCTGAAAACTGGGAGGCGTTCGAAAAAATCTGTGCCGGCGAAGGAGTTGAGGCATCGATCATCGGTAAGTTTACCGACACCAGTCGATTGGTACTCAAATATCAGGATCAAATAGTAGGGGACCTGGAAATGTCCTTCCTGCATGATGGTCGTCCTCCCGTGATTCGCGAAGCCATCTATCACACCCCTCCCTTTGTTCCGTTAACCCCCAGGAAGGCCGATAACTATAATAACGATCTGAAATCGATTTTGGGTTCTCTGAATGTCTGCAGTAAAGAATGGATCATTCGACAATATGATCAGGAAGTGCAAGCGGGAAGTGTGATTAAACCCTTAGTCGGCGTCCAGAATGATGGTCCTTCCGATGCAGCCGTTGTCCGTCCTGATCTCACTTCAGCACGCGGTCTGGTCATCTCCTGTGGAATGAATCCTCGTTATGGAGATCTGAATACACATTGGATGGCGGCTTCTGCCATTGATGAAGCAATTCGAAACTGTGTTGCAGTAGGCGCCGATCCCGAGAAGATTGCCATTCTTGATAATTTCTGCTGGGGCAATACGGATCGCCCGGAAACTCTAGGCAGCCTCGTCGCCGCCGCGCTGGCCTGTCAGGAATTTTCCATCGCGTTTGGTGCTCCCTTTATCAGTGGGAAAGACAGCTTATATAACGAATTTTCTTATGAAAATGATCAGGGAGAAAAAGAAACCGTCTCAATACCCGCTTCACTCTTGATTAGTGCCATCGGACAAATAGCCAACGTGAATCATGCGATCACAATGGATCTCAAAACGCCCGGCAACCTGATCTGTCTGATTGGTTCTACCCAGGATGAACTGGGAGGCAGCCATTTTGCACTGGTCAATGATTTAGCAGGAGGTCAGGTTCCACAAGTTGACAAAGAACAGGCACCGAGAATTTTCAAGTCCCTCCATACGGCAATTCAAAAGCAGCTCATCAGAAGCTGTCACGATCTGAGCGAAGGAGGTCTTGCGGTCGCAGCAGCGGAGATGGCTTTTGCTGGCGGATTTGGAATGAAACTCGACTTAAATCGGCTTCCCGAAGCACTGGAGCTTTCAACACCCAGTCTCCTGTTTTCGGAAAGTAATACCCGTTTTTTAATTGAAGTTTCTTCAGACAAAATTGGCGAATTACAATCCTGCTTTCCTGAGCTGCCCCTGGTCGAAATTGGTGAGGTTGTCAGTAGCAGTCAGTTCACTGTAAAAGGTAATTCAGGAAAAACCGTGATTGATGCCAGCCTGGATGAGTTAAAATCTGCCTGGAAAACTCCTTTAGCATGGGACTGATGGAGTCTCAAAGACTTCAAAATCAACCTGTATGTTTCTTCCCTGGAACGAATCCGTTCAGCGTTGACTGCAATCTCTTTCTGGCGTTATCTGTTCAATCCCTGAAATAAAGACTTTCCCACCTGCTGAGTTCGAATAAAATGAGAGAAACAATCTGAAATTTCAAAAGTCGAGATAAAATCGAGTTTTGAGGTGAATCTTTCCTGTTTAGAGCTTGCAGCGATTGGCAGGAAACCCCTGTAATTTATCGGTTTATAGTCGCAAAGTCTCTTCACAGATACTACGATAGAATTTACGGAACTTTCTGCGCCAAGCAGTGTTTACCTTTGTGGAAAGGTGTGAAAACGGATGTCTGAAATAAATCATAATTCAACGAACCCTGATGAGTTCGAAATTACTCAGGAATCGATTGATAAACTCAGTTCTTCGTATCAACAGATTCACGGAGAAATGTCCAAGGTCATTGTTGGCCAGGATGAGGTCATTGAACAACTCCTGATCTCGTTATTCAGTCGAGGCCATTGTTTACTGGAAGGCGTTCCCGGGCTGGCCAAAACATTAATGATCAGTTCGCTGGCACAAACGCTTTCGATGTCCTTCAGTCGAATACAGTTCACCCCCGACTTAATGCCTGCCGATATCACAGGCACAGACGTCTTGCAGGAAAATCGAGATACGGGCGAACGGGAATTTCGATTTATTCCAGGCCCTTTATTCCACAACGTTGTACTGGCGGACGAAATCAACCGAACTCCTCCAAAAACACAGGCCGCATTGCTGGAGGCCATGCAGGAACATCAAGTGAGTGTCGGTCAGACGCGACATGTTCTCAGTGATCCATTTTTTGTATTGGCGACACAAAACCCAATCGAGCAGGAAGGCACATATTCCCTGCCTGAAGCTCAGCAAGACCGGTTTATGTTTAAGGTCTATGTCCGGTATCCTTCTTTTGAAGAAGAACGACAAATCGCCAGACAGACAACTTCTGCTTCGAGCCAGAAAATTGAACAGGTGTTAAACGCCGTCGATATCCTTGAAATTCAGAAAATTGTTCGTCAGGTGCCTGTCTCGGACCATGTGATAGATTATGCACTGGCGCTGGTCAGACAAACCAGAGTGAATGAACCAGGGGCTCCTGATTTCATTAACGAATGGTTAAGTTGGGGCGCAGGTCCTCGCGCAGTACAAAACCTCTTATTAGGTGGAAAAACACGAGCGTTACTGAATGGTCATACTCATGTCTCTACGGAAGATATCAGCGCTCTGGCGGCCCCCGTGTTACGACATCGAATCGTAACGAACTTCTCAGCCGAATCGGAAGGCATATCTCCCGACCGTGTGATTGAGCGATTGATTGAAGAGACACCGTCAAAGGAAGGCGAACTGACCAGTGACCCAAGATTACAGAAAATTTTTGCTGCCTGAAGCAATTTCCCGAATTTCTCGATTGGAAATCAGGGCGCGTTCAATTGTCGAAGGGTTCTTATCCGGATTGCATCGTAGTCCATTTTTTGGCCAATCGGTGGAATTTGCTCAACACCGTGAGTACGCCCCCGGAGATGATGTACGCAATATTGATTGGAAGGTCTGGTC
>NZ_CALEMX010000097.1 GCF_937910335.1 uncultured Gimesia sp.
TTCCATGTTCTTGTTGTCATTAATTTTGAAGCGACCATCGGAACGCCCGCCCATTACGCCGTCGTTCACGGTCTGCCACGGTTTGGCAGATTCAGGATTATCAAAGCTGAAGAGAATACGTTCTTCGGCCAAGGATACAGTGACTATCGAGAAGAACATCGCTACAAAGATTATCGTTCGTTTCATGAGTAGTCCTTTTTTTAGTTTATTATAGTCTTACTAGTTGTCCGACACTATTCAAGATCGCATCTACCTCCATTTCGGCTTCTACTTCTTGAACTGTTTTGCAGATAAGTAATAACTCTCGCCATCCAGTTTCCAAATGTTGGAATGCAGTTTTACTGACTCAGATTTGCTCATACGCCCATTGTCTACCTTTCATCCTCTTCCAAAAACCTAGCCACCACTGGATTATGATCGCTCAATTGATTTCACTCGTCACCTGATAGAACATTACAAGTGGCTAGTTGTGATTGCCATCTGCGTGGCACG
Organism: uncultured Gimesia sp.; assembly: GCF_937910335.1. Classification (GTDB taxonomy): domain Bacteria; phylum Planctomycetota; class Planctomycetia; order Planctomycetales; family Planctomycetaceae; genus Gimesia. Next base: position 493 of record NZ_CALEMX010000097.1, read on the forward strand.
AAAATGCCATCCCAGTGATAAAACGATTGGTGAGAGAACGCCGCTCCTTGAGAAGATGCCGCTTCCCCATTGGTTTGGAGAGGCGTTCGCCCCGATCGAGTGATTTCGATATTGAGGAAAGAGCAACGGCGGAAGATGTTCATCCTGTGGGAACGATTCTTGAACAAAGAGCAGGTCGATACTGTGGTCTTCAATCATTCGCTGCCAATGGCACCGCTACGATCCGCCTTTCAAGATGTTGTACGTAGCGATTTTCATATATGCGTATTTTCTAGTTTGCTAGGCAAAAGTGAGTGATCATAATTCGGCGAAGACTACTCATTCTTTTGACATGCATCCTTTACCCGAATCCAGAGCTTGATATACAATTCAGGTTTCTGGACCATTAAAAAGGAGGCGATTATGCCCACGAAACGTCATTCATCCGAACAGATTATTTCTAAACTCCGGGAAGCCAAGGTTCACCTCTCCCTTGGAATGACCATTCCTCTGATGTGCCAGAAACCCGGACTTCATATAACGAACAGATCAAAAGAGTCGAATTGTCCCGCAACAAAATTCGGGGGGGCAAAACATGTTCAATTGCTACACAACTCAATAGCTCTTGGTGATCGAAAATAGGAATGACGAAGCGAAGCCAATATATCGAATTGAGCTTTTTCATAGCCATCTGCCTCGGCGCTGGCCGCCTCGGTGGATCAGGGAACATTTAAGGGGGGCTGGAAATGTTGGAACGCGGGGTTCCGTCGTATTGGGCTCTTTGAGTCTCTTTGGGTGGGAGCTGGTTTCTTGCTGATAGGTAACTAGAATTACAAAAAAACCCGACAGGAATGGTTTTGAGACCATTTCTATCGGGTTTTATTGTAATACCGGAGGTGGGACTCGAACCCACACGGGGTTTACCCCCACTGGATTTTGAATCCAGCGCGTCTGCCATTCCGCCACTCCGGCCGTTGAATAAGAGTATATAGCTTAACGTTTTATGGAATTCAATGGAAACACGGAAAAAACTCTATTCCATATCAAGTCCAGATGAATTCTGTCAGGAATGAGAATCCTATCGTTCAGGCAGCTTCAATGGCTGTCGTTGTGACTGGGAATTTCAGAGTAAACGCTGTTCCTTTGCCGAGGGCACTTTCTACCCGGATTCTGCCTTTATGGGCTTCGATGACTTCTTTCGCCAGAGATAATCCCAAACCAGTACCTCCCTGACCGTTTTCATCAGCTTCTTTGGTCGTGTAAAACTGATCAAAGATATGCTTTAATTTTTCGGCGGGAATTCCATCGCCGCTATCGCGGACAATTACTTCAGCCAGATTAGATTCCTGGTTGACACGTACTGCCAGGTCAATTCGTCCACCGGAGGGCATCGCCTGACGTGCATTGACAATGAGATTGACAAGCACCTGTTGAATCTGGTTCGGATTCATTACGACTTCCGGGTTCGAGTCAAAATGAGTGTGCAAGTTGACGCGGTTCATCTGAAGGTCTTTTTCGACAAGTGCAACGACACTTTTCACTAGCAGCACAAGATCAACCGGTTCCTGCCGCGATTCGCTTCCACGAGCGTATGAAAGCATACCTGTTGTGATTTTAGCAGCGCGTTGGCCCGCTGATAAAATCTTGGTAAAGGCTTTTTCCCGACGTTCTTCATCTTTATGGCGCAGCCCCAGTTTGGCATAGTTAATGACGGTTGTCAGAATATTATTAAACTCGTGTGTGATGGAAGAAGCTAATGCTCCGACGGAACTCATTTTTTGTGCATGGATCAATTGTTTTTGATAATCATCCACTTGAGCTTCCAGCTCTTTAACACGTATTTCCAGAGACTCAATTGTTTGGTTTGACATGAACTCGTCTTCATCCTTGAATGGCGATCAATTTGTGTTCTCAATAAGTGACCAGAATCGGTGGCGACCCGAGAAAATTGTGGTTGTGCATATACTTTCTCTAATAGGTATCGGCCGCATCATTTGGGGAATCCAGATTACGACAAGCGTCGGAATGAATGCGTCATTAGATTTACACAACCCGATCCAGTTGTGTGAAATAGATAGAACTGAGAAAATGAGGTGTCTGGGTTCTGATTTGGGAAATATTAGCTGTCTTTTGAGTTAGGGAAGTATGGTTTTCTGCTCGTCGGAATAAGGGGAATCCTTTGTTTTCGATTTTTATCCGTCAACGCTTATTAAATTGTAACTCTATATCTGAAAATGAGTTTGAGAGGAATTGTAATGCACTTCTATCTGAAATGTCATTTGGCACTCTTGATACTTGTTTTCACAGGATCATCGGTTTTGCTGGCTCAGAAAACTGACGAAACAAAGAGTTTCCCTCATTCTTCAGATGATCGTCTCCAGATAGAACTCTTTGCGGAAAACCCCCAGATTGTGATGCCCACGGGAATTGACGTTGATGAATGTAGCCGGGTCTGGGCGATCGAAAGCAACACGCATTTTCCACCGGAGGGATATCATCGAGCCGATAGTGACTGGGTTCTGGTGTTGTCAGATCAAAATGGCGATGGTAAAGCTGATGAGATCGTGATCTTTGTCGAGGGGGTGACCGATCAAATTCGTAGTGAAGCTATGGTGTCACTCTCTGCGGGCATCCTCCTTGAAGAGTCAGCAGAAGCCGTTTAGCAAAGATAAAAGTGTGCGACAAATTCTCAAGAGACTACAGTCGTCAGAACCAGGGGATCTGGCAGATCAGGCAGCGCTGTCTTCAGGAAAAGCAGTGCCAGTTTTGAAGTGGGAAGATGTTACTGAAGGATGAGACCCGGAATCAGGGCGGCAATATTAGGGCTCGTCTATCTGTCATTGCGCGTGCTATGGATCGAAAAAAACTGACCCGACAAGAAATGCGGGATCTGATATCCTATCTTGAGACTTTAAAATAGCAGTTTTACGCAGCGGCGCGGTCTTCGGCTGGGCCTTGATCCTGCACGGGAGTTTGTGGTTTCGATTTTTTAATTCGATAAGCGATTTCTTTCGTGATGGCACTATTAAAAGAAATCTGGAACTGCTGATAGGAATATTGAGCCGCACAGCACCAGCCAATGACTGATTGACAGCGTTGTGGTCGTATTTTTAGTTCCCGGATCGCTGCGCTCAGGCATGCTACATTTTGCTCATCAAAATGAATTCCACTTCCCAGGCCATTCTCTTCAAAACAGAGAACTGAGTTGGCAGCTTCACAATTGGCATAGATAACGACAGGGGTGCCACAGCTTTGTGCTTCAATGGCAGACAGGTCAAAGTCGACATCGCGCGGACAAATTACCGCTGAGCAGAGCCGATATTGCTCTCGTAATTTCTGGTCATCTACAGGACCTATAATTTCAATCAAGGGTTGATTTTGTAAATTGGCAGGGAGTTGATCCGATGAAATTCCAATGATCGACAAGTTTTGTTTCAGTTCCAGGCAGGCATCTACGGCAAGTTGATCTTCTGAGGTCCATTGACCATCTACAACGAGAAGATAAAACTCACTACGTTTTTCAAAGCCTGAACAAAAGAAGTCTGTGTCGACAGGTGGTTTGACGAACGAGGTAAAGCGGTCGCGGTTGAGGTTTTGAAGTGTTTTCGTAGGAACTACAAACTCGACATTGGTTAAGGAATTCACCAGTTGCTGATTTATTGGAGTCTGGTCGCTGGAACGTGGTTCCAGATAACACATGTGTAACTGATTCTCATTGCATTGAATCGAGGCAGCAGCTTCCAGGCTGGTGCTGATGATTAAATCTGACTGATCAACAGTAATGGGGCGTTCAGGAGAGAAACCGCTACCAAAACGGCCTATGGTAGATGAATGGGGCCAAGCCTGATTTAGTGCTTCCCAAATACAATACTCAATCCGAGTATGCGACACGCCGGTATGTACCAATGTGACACTCATTTTGTTTCCTCCTTGAAACTTATATGAGTCTGGATTTATTCCTGTTGAAAACCTGCCAGCAGCGTCTTAGCCAGTGGGTGCATCGAAAATTAAGAAACGAAATGTGAGATAAATTCAAAGAATCGTAGGTAATCAATGCGGGCAACAATGAATGGACTCATTTCAGGAGCATGCAAGGAATCTGGCTGCTCCCATCGCTAATATCAAAAATGAAAGTGGCAAATACTCGCTATTGACACTTTCGTTGCGGATAATGACAAATCTCTAAAATTTGGTCAATGCGAATTTGAGCAGATTGCGTTTTCCATCAGGAACTCTCTGGAAAAGAGTGAAATCCTGTAGAATTCTAAAAAAGTAGAATAGAAGCGTCGATCCTCGTCGTTCAAACCTGTAACTGGGGTTCAGAAGAGTGGTTCGATTCGATGGCTTCGAAATCAGGAATCGTTTGTCCCTGTTCCGCCTGATGGATCAAGGCTGCCATTTCCCAGGCTGTTACATAATAATATTTCCATTCTGGATGCTGGGCTGCTTCCTGCTGTAGTTCTGTGTGGAAGGCCTCCGTTTCCGATCCCAACAGGGTGTCGATATTTCCAGTCTTGGCACCATGTGTATGCAGTTTGATAAAAGTCCAGTCTGGACGACCTTTTACTTGTACGTCGGCTGCCAGCCAGTGTTGAAATCGTTTTAAAGTCGCTGGTCGACCCGCATGTAAATCGGAGTTTTCGATCCGTGGCAGCACTCCCCATTTGCGTTGACTCCAGTCGAGACGAAGTGGTCCCTGGATCATCAGCAGGCTGTCCTGCTCGGGAGACTGGCCGACACTGGCAAGTTTACCCTGATCATGTGATTTGGTTTGATTTGGGCGTTGTTTTGCATAATAGAGACTGTTGATGATTTGGGTCTGTGTATTACTGGGAGCGGAAGGCATCGTCAGGTCGGCATAGCAGCCTGTTTCCAGCAGGACTTCAATTTCATTATCGACACCACACCAGCGACCATCGGGCCGCGAATTGCATAGTGCCCAGTTGCCATGAATAAATCCATAAACGATTTCCCCGGTAACGGGATCTTTTCGTAGTAATCCATGCCGATCAAAGAGTGTCTGGCGAAATTCATTCATTTTCTGGCGAAGTCCCTCCGCCGTATCGTGGTCGTGATGCAGATGTACGTCAACATCACCGTAGCCTTGTTTGCAGAGTGTTGCCAATCGATCAAGATACTCGGGGGCATATTGGTCTTGTGGGAAAAAGAATGTGTGTTGAGGGACCTGTCCACGTGAATCGCTGAACTTGGAAAAACGAGCCGGATATTCCTCACACCATCGGTCTACTCGAGCCAATGCTTCAGATTTGGTTGGGTTACCCCATTCTGGTTCGAAATGATCACAGACCGCGATGAAAATATGTCGGGGTTGTTCAGGAGTGAAGGGAAGCGAGCGTTGGTTCTTTTTTAAACGATAGTAGCTGGGAAGCCAATACTGCATATTGCGCGCACGGATTGCGAGATAGATACAACCTGCAAGGCCAATCAAACACATTAAACAAACGAAAATAGAAGCAATCAGGAAAGATGTCATTAGGCTTAGGCTTTTGAGAATGAAGTTAAGTCTGTGGTAGAGGTTTCTGGTTCAGCAGGTGTGAAATCCGTTTCCGTTAAATTCTGATCATCAACTGGTAATACACTGGAAGGTATACGATCGGTTCTTTCCCATGTACCGTTTTGCTGGAAGAGCAGACAGCGAAAGAGGCCGATTACCAGGGCATAATTCATTTGCACGAACATACCGGGAACTCGGAAGAGTTTGAGGTGACGTTCTCCATTGACGAAGTGGATGCCAATCAATGCTGTCAGGTAGAATAGTTGTTGTGTGATCAAGGTAACCTGATAAAACGGATTTGCGAACAGGCAGAGGTTGGTAATTAAAGCAATAAACATAAAGACCGGGCAGAACCAACGCAGGACTTTATGTGACCAGAATGCAAATGCGAGGTAGCCATGCTTCGGGTGCAAGAGTCCTTTGAGGTTTCTCAGGCTTTGAAAAGCCCCTGTGCCAATTCTGGTCCGTCGCTGGAATTCCGCCTGGACCGATGGTGCTGATTCTTCGATAGCAAATGCTGCGTCTTCATATACAAGTCGGTGTCCGCCCAGATGAACCTGCATTCCGATCAGGAAGTCGTCATTGATTGTTTCTGGTGGAATAGGTACGTAAAGTTTTTTACGGAGTGCATACAGAGCCCCATTTACTCCCAGAACGGCTCCCA
>NZ_CALEMX010000098.1 GCF_937910335.1 uncultured Gimesia sp.
CGGAACGGTCACTACGGAAACCCATAAACATTATCAGGTTTTGCGTACATTCTATTCTGTAAGCCTGAAAATACTGCAAATTTCAGTCGATCCAGCACGGGAGTTCGAGATTAACGCATTTTTGTGCGATAAGTTCCGGGGGTTTCTCCCGTTTTTTCCTTGAATACCGTGCTGAAGTATTGCGAATGCCGAAAACCGATCTTCTGTGCGATTTCCGAGAGTGAAAGATCGGTTGTGCCCAGCAATTGTTTGGCCCGTTCGAGTTGAGTCCTCATGATTTCGGCTTTGGGTGAACGACCAATGGCCGCTTTCATCTTACGTTCCAAAGCGGTGCGCGACAGGGGAACCGCATTCAAAATATCGGTGACCTGGATTCCTTTGCAGGCATTTTCTCGAATAAAACGCAGGGCCAATGCCAGTTCCGGATCATCGACGGCTACTACATCAGATGATTGCCGGGTGACAATTCCCAGAGGGTCGACCAGAAATGATTCTTCAGGCGCCGCTTCCCCTTTCATTAACCGACTCAGTAATGCCGCCGCCTCGTATCCGATGCGCGCCGAATTGAAAGCCACACTCGATAATGGGGGGCGGGCCATCATGCACAGGATGTCATCATTCTCAACACCCACAACGGCCACTTCATCGGGAACGGAGATCCCGGCCCGGTCACAGGCATCCAATAACCAGAAGCCCAATTGATCGGTGCAAGCCATAATACCCACTGGCTTGGGAAGCTCGCGGACCCATTCTACCATCTCTTCCTGTTGTTTTTCCCATTCACGGGGTGCTTCGGAATCTTCGAGAGCAGAAAACACACTGACTTCGAAACCGGATTTCTGTATGGTTTGTACATAATTATCTCGACGCTCTTCAAAATAGACTTCCGAACCAATTTCATATACACCAAAATGACGGATTCCGCGCTCCAGAAAATGTTCGGCGACCATCCGACCCATAGCCCGATTATCAATCCCCAAAAATGGAAATGCGTGATTCAACTTTGTCGCGCGTAATTCAACAGCCGGTATCCCCGATTCCGTTATGGCATCGGCCATTTCCTGGCTGGTTGTGCGACTTAAAATCCCATCCCCTTTCCAGCGGGAAATCCAATCCGGGATTTGGGAATCCAGCGAACGCGGCATCAAAAATACCGACCATTCTTCGTTTTCTGCGATAAATTGACGAATACCATTCAGCAATCCGCGCCCATGAGAACGCGACGTTTCAATCAGCAAAGCAACATGAGGAATCGAAGATTTTGACATAGAACTTGATAATATCTATTCGGATTTCGCGAAATGTGTAATTCGTAGAGAGGCTGTCTATGCTGTCTCGCAGTTTATGCAGCTCACTGTATTCTTTTACTCCATGTCGGTTTTATCTTCAATCATGATCGAAACGGATCGACTCTGTTCGTACAATACGGTTCAGATAGGTACCGGACTGAAACCACCAAAGAAATGACTATGAAAGGCTTTCGTGGATTTTTTAATCAAACAGGCATCACCAGAAGATTTTCTGGAAATCGCAGCGCTGGACCGACTTGCCTGGCCAGAAGAACCAGACACCTTTATTCCTGATGGCGAACATGCCTGGCGCCTCTGGTCTGAATACGCGACTATTTTGATCGCAGAGAGCGCTGATGAAAATCAGCAAAGCAGGCTGGCAGGTGCGCTCCTGATGTTTCCCACGAACACGGAAGAAACCATTTTGCATAAAATTATGGTTCACCCCGACTTTCGCGGACAGGGAATCGGGTCGGCGTTAATGAAACAGGCTTTGCAGTCCGCAACTGAGGTTGTATTACTGACAGTCAACCCGGACAATACACCAGCTGTCCGTCTCTATGAAAGTTTTGGCTTTCAGATCCGCACCCGGATTGAAGGTTATTATCGTCCGCACGAGCATCGTCTGCTGATGGAGTACCGGCCTGCAATGTAAAATATTGGCATGGGAAACCTCAATGAAACAAACTCAACGGGTTTTAATCCTCGGCGCGGGAATTAACGGTGTCTCTGTCGCGCGCGAGTTACTCCTGAACGGCGTTCCCGTCTGTATCATAGATTCATCTGATCTCTCGCAGGGAGCCACTTCAAAATCGTCACGCTTAATTCATGGCGGATTGAGATATCTCGAATATGGTGATTTTTCACTGGTGAGAGAATCCGTGCAAGAACGAGGCGTTCTCCTGAACTTGGCGCCCCACCTCGTATCACCACTGCGGATTGCCATTCCCCTGGCACATCGTTTTTCGGGTGTTCTGTCTTCCAGTCTCCGTTTTTTGAGTGGGTTCCGCGTTCCCGGCGCGCACTGGCTTACTACCCGTTTTTCTTTTTCTTCCGAGCGCGGCGTGTATCTGGTCAATCTGGGACTGACGTTCTACGACTGGTTTGCCTCAAAAGGAAATCTTCCCCGCCATTCGGTTCACGATGTGGGCCAGCAGGGACTACCCCGCGTCAATACAGATAAATTTCGCTGGCTGGCCAGTTATTCCGATGCACAGATGCAGTTCCCGGAACGATTTGTGGTTGCGTTGCTACACGACTGTCAAAAAATTGCTAAAGAAAAGCACCTTCCCTTCGATCTTTACACATACAGCCGCCTCAAACTGCAAGACAGAAAAGCCCTGATCTCTACGTTGCATAATCCAGACAAAATCCAGGAAGAGTTCGAACCGACGGTCATCGTTAATGCATCCGGTGCCTGTGGCGATTTAACACTAGAGCAAGTCGAAATCCCCTCTCCACGATTAATGGGAGGTACCAAAGGCAGCCATATCGTTACCTTCAATCAAAAGCTCAGCGAAGCACTCGGCGAACAGGGAATTTATTCAGAAGCCCGCGACGGTAGACTGGTCTTTATTCTGCCCTTCGGGAACAGCACACTCATTGGGACCACCGATGTCAGAGAGGCAGGCAATCCGCTGGAAGCCGTCGCCAGCCCTGAAGAACTTGACTATCTGGTGGGCATGGTCAACATGGTATTTCCCCAGGTTGGTTTGACAACGAACGACATCAATTTTCATTATAGTGGCGTGCGCCCGTTACCTTATCAACCTAAAGGCAAAGCGGCTTCGATTTCCCGCGATCACTCGATCAAAGAATATGAAGGCCCCGCAGGCTGGATCGTGACGCTCGTCGGCGGAAAATTAACTTCATGGCGCGCCTTTGCAGAAAAAGTCACTAATCGTATTCTTAACAAGCTGGGAAAGCATTATTTCTCTGTATCGAAAACACGTTTGATACCCGGTGCAGAAGATTACCCGCAGACAAAAGACATCCTGCTGGCAGAACAGGATCGACTCTGCGAAAAATTCCATCTCTCCACGGAAAGTATTCAAGCAATCTGGCGCTTACAAGGTACCGCACTCGAAGAAATTCTAGATGGGTTACCCGACTTCTCGAACGAACTGATCACAGGCACCTTTCTTCCACGACAGTATGTGTTATGGACTATCGAACATGAATGGGCGGAAACGATTGGTGATCTCGTCGAACGCCGCCTCATGCTGATTTTTGACGAGAAACTGCATACAGATACATTGCAGGAACTGGCCAGCTGTCTGGCGGAATCAGAAAAATTTTCCATCGAGGAAATCCCTGACCAGATTGAAACATATCGAGAGCATCTACAACACTTCTATGGAAAAGCCGTTGATTGCTGAAACAAGAACTCAATCGACGTTCAATTCTCGCACGATCCGAAAAGATCCATGCAAGGAAGATTCCGGTG
>NZ_CALEMX010000099.1 GCF_937910335.1 uncultured Gimesia sp.
CGAGAGCAGAGTCAAAATGCAGAGAGTGAGTATCCACTTGATTCGTATCATGATATTTCCTGACAGTCAGTCTGATACTTTGAAAATGCCTGAATCCTTTTCCAGTTGAGAGTGCCACCGCACATCGTTTTACGGCAACATGCCTCGTCCGCCACTGAGGACGAGCGTCTGACCTGTTGTAAAGTTACTCTCTTCAGATAGAAGAAACGCCACCATCGACGCCACTTCTGCTGGTTCACCCATGCGTGGAATTGGTGTCGCCTGAATGATTTTTTCGAGATCACCTTGATTGACGCCCGATAAAATTTCCGTCTCGATCAAACCCGGAGCGACCGCATTCACACGAACATTGTCGGCTGCCCAGGCGATCGCCGTACTTTGCGTGAAAGAGATTACGCCCGCTTTACTGACCGCATACGCAATTGACATGGGACGAGGTTGTAGGCCCGACAGAGAGCTCAAATTCACAATCCGACCAAATTTGCGTTTCAACATGCCATCCTTAACACGCCAGGTGACAAGGTATGTCCCCGTCAAATTGACATCCAGCATTTGACGCCATGAGTCTTCATCCATTTCCGTGTGCGACTGGTAAATAAAGATCCCCGAATTATTCACCAACAGCTCGACTTCGCCCAATTGGGTTTCTACTTCGCTTACCATTTGATCAACCTGCTCACTGCAGGAGACATCCCCCTGAACGATGATGCCTGCTCCCCCAATTGCCTCAATCTGTCGCAGGGTTTCCTCGGCATCTTCCTTGCCATTGAGATAACTAATGGCGACGCGGGCTCCTTCTTCTGCCAGGCGTAAGCAACAGGCACGTCCTATCCCACGCGAGCCTCCGGTCACTAAGGCCACACGATCTTGAAACCTCCGGGGATGAATATGTGTGTCTGACATTATCGTTTTTTCCAAACTGAGGAAATAGAAATTGCTCCCATCGTTTACACGATCGGTTTTTTTGATTCCATGTAGACAGTCGATTTACTGGCTTTTTGATTTCAAAATCTGCTTCGATATAATCTTGCCATTGAGCTTGCCAAATACGCCATCCCCCCATTTCACTGTCGCGTTTTGGAACGCTTCTGAATCATCGGACTGATAGTTTGCTTTCGCCAGAACTTCTCCCTCCTGGCGAATGAGGATTTGATCTTTTTCAATGACAAAATCCAGTTTGACAGCACGATCCTTCCATTTGATTTGCGCAGCCAGGTTTCCCGGCATCTCCATTTGAATTACTGCCCCGTATTCTTTTCGCTGCGGTTCTGTCAGAAAATCATACTTGTCAAACCATTGATACGTACCTTTACTCGAAGTCGAAAGCATGAGTGAATTGCCCAACGGAACCATGCCCGTTACACGTTGTCCCCAATGATTGGTCACTAATTTAAACCGTTTGGCTTCCGCTTCATAAGGATGCGTTGTTTTGTCTGTTAATTCGGGATGAGTAAACAAACGCCCCATTGAGTGCCATTTCTTTTCATCAAGGTTGTAGCGCCAGACTTCAGCCCAGGGCCATACACCCACAATCAGATCACCCCTGTAAATGGCCAGTGTCTGTGCCTCGCGTGCGCCCGATGACACCTCTGGTAGCTTCGGTGGCCAGCCTTTCAATCGTTTTAATTCCTTGCCTTGATATTCAAATAATTCGCCCGTCGGATATTGCGCCAGCAGCAATCGGTCATGAAAATTCATCATTGAATATACTTGAAAACTGACCCCTTTTTGCGCGGCCTGTAAAGTACTCCAGTGATTGTCACGAAACACATAGACACCGCCATAATTCGAAACCGTTAATACTTCATCCCCATATTGCCCCCAGGCAAACGGAGTGGCTCCTACGTACTTCGCATCTAAAATGACGGCTTGCTTCAAATTAATCGGCCCCTGGGAATCGCTGGTCCATGGGCAGGCATAGATTTTTGTAAAACCACCATTGTCTTTTCTGTGGGTATGATAAAAAAACAAATGACCATAAGCGTAGTAAAAGTTGTAATACGTACCCTGTTTCGGCGGATTTAAAATCACCCGATCATTGTAGGCCACCTGATTTCCTGTAAAGGTCAACGTCCCTTTACCGACTCGCATGATGCCATCGCCCGACCGAACCTGACCTGTTTGTGGAATCGGTGCATCGCTCCATTTTTGACTTTCCGCATCCCACAAGCGAACCGAGTCTTTCCCCGCTCTACTCCACGCCCTGATTTTTTGATTCAAGTCGATCAAATAGATTCCGCAATCCAAATCGGGATGAGGCAAACGAGCGACCTTAAATTGATCGGGAGCGTTCTGTGGCCGAACAAAGAATTGTAAGGTATGTCTGTCACTTCGAAAACGCGTGTTATAAACATCGAGAAAGCCGGCACCCGCAATGACCCGATTGTCTTTATCACGTACTTCAAACAACGAACCAAAACTCTGGCCAAGATCCTGGCCTAAATCGACCGTCATCGAATACGTGGTACTTGGTTCTGCAGAAATGGTACTTTCTGGCTGAGTATTCAAACAGAGAAACAGGACCACCAGAAACATCGATAATCTGCCGCGGCCTACAATTAGCATCACACGTCTCCTCATTTAATGCCAAACCAAAAAGGGGCTTCATCATTTCGGAAAAACGACAAACGAAGTAACACTCCAAAACAACCAATCTCATGACGATGGTGAAATTCAAATTGATTCACTCATTAGGACAACTGGTTTCATCACTGTGCGACTACCCATTCGTAAGATTTTATTGATTTCCCGGAGCGGTATCACTAATCCTCTCTGCAAATAACCGACTTTATTTGTCTGTTTCTCTGCTTGTTGTGTGTCATTCTGTCGATTATACTAGTATTAGTAAAGTTACGAAACCCACCGAGTAATCTTCGAGACCTCCTGTAAACAGGTTGAGTGAACTCCTGCCGCTTTGAATTTGACCAAAGGTTTTCTCATGAGTCCTGATCAGACTGGTTCTATTTTTTGTCCCGGCCCAATGTCCCGGCGTAGTTTTCTGGAATCTGGTTACCTGGCCCTGGGTGGTCTCGGATTATCAGACCTGCTCCAAAGTCGTGCACTGGCAGCAGCAAACACTCAGAATAAGAACGACGACACTGCAGTCATCTTCATCTGGTTACTGGGTGGACCGAGTCATATGGAAACGTATGACATGAAACCCGATGCTCCCAGCGATTATCGCGGCCAGCTCAGTCCTATCGCGACGAATGCCCCAGGCCTGGATATCTGCGAGCTCTTGCCCAAACATGCAAAAGTCGCAGATCGATTTTCAATCATTCGCTCTATCTCACATGAAGACTCACAACACGCGCGGGGTTCCGTTCGCTTCTTGAGTGGTCGAAAAACACAGAGCGTCAATCCCATTTCTGAATTTCCCACAGTCGGCCCTGTTGTCGCGAAAATGCGTGAGCATAGAAATGTAGGCGTCCCCAATTATGTTGCCAGTTCCGCTCGAGCCTATGGTGGGGGAAGTGCCTACCTGGGGGAATCGGCGATGCCTTTTGTCGTCGGAGGCAACCCTGGTGCGCCGGGTTATTCGGTACCAAATCTATCACTCGCCAATGGCTTGAAAAACCGACTGAATGACCGAATGAGTTTATTGAATGCTTTCGATAATTTGAGATCAGATATCGACTTGAAAGGCTCAATGGAATCTCTGGATGACATCAATCAACAGGCGTTGGGACTGTTGACGAGCGAAAAAGCCCGCGAGGCGTTTGACCTCACGCGCGAAAGTGATGCCACCCGTGACCGCTACGGTCGCCATAAATGGGGACAACGCGCTTTACTTGCCAGACGTCTGGTGGAAGCAGGCAGCAGCTTTGTCACCATGTATATGAACAATCCCGATGTCCCCGGTACTCAGAAAAACCGGATCCATGGTAACTGGGATATCCACGCCATCAACGGTGATTTGTATTACGATCTCGGAGTTCGCATGCCCCATTTTGATAGTGCGGTCGCCGCTTTAATCGAAGACATCTATGCTCGAGGGCTTGATAAAAAAGTGATGCTGGTGGTCTCCGGTGAATTTGGACGCACTCCTCGTATCACCGTACAACCCGGCACACGCAGCAAAGTGATGCAACCAGGCCGAGATCATTGGCCCGGTGCGATGTCAGTTCTGGTCTCAGGCGGCGGTGCCCCCATGGGACAAGTGATCGGTTCAACTACGGCCAAAGGAGAATACGCAAAGGATAATAAACTTGATCCGAACGACCTCCTGGCAACCGTCTATCGCTTCCTGGGAATAGATCATCATCACGAATTTCTCGATCGCAGTGGGCGCCCCATGCCGATTCTTCCCCACGGAACGCCCATCGCCGAGCTCATCTGAATCTCCCCGAGATGAGTCTTCTTTTCGGAACTTTGCTGCTCGGGGAAGAGCCGAATACATAAACCGCCCATTCTGAACATAGTCATATTCCATTCACAAGACTATAACAAAGATGTCACTACTTCAGTGATCGAGGTACGTGCCGTTTTATTACACTTTCGGAAACAGGTGAAACTTTCGCATGCAGAGAGTTTGATTTCTGCAGTACTCAATGAGTCTGAGTGTTTTGAGAGACTACTTCGCTTCAGATTCAAATGAAGTTGTTAAACGAGTCGCAGGAATGGAGATTACGAAATGCGTGAACCAACCGAAACCACAACAGGTGATAACGCAGAGCAACCGAATGCCTGGCAACTACTCGAACGAATTATAGCGGCCGAGGAATCCGATGCAGCCCAAAACTTTCTGAAGGAACTACCACCCGGAGAGGATGCGCGCGTGATGGCGCGTCTCTCGCATTCCGAACAGCAGAATTTTCTCGGGCTGCTTGACCATGAAAATGCGGCACGCCTGATGGAATCGCTTCCGGAAGTGCAAGCCGGTCAGTTACTTTCGGCTTTAACGCCTGAGCAAGCCGCTCATATCGTTGATGAAATGCATAGCGACGAACAGGTTGACCTGCTTCATCAGCTTTCGGATGTGCAGACCGAGGCTATCCTGCAGGAGATGGCTCCCGAAGAAGCAGAGAATGTTCGCTTTCTCTCACAATACAATGATCTCAGTGCTGGCGGACTGATGATCACCGAATTGCTTTCGTTTGAAGAGTCGCTGACCGTCGATGATGTCGTGTCTGATTTACGCAAGAATGCAGAAAAGTATGCTGCTTACGACGTTCAGTACAGCTATGTGATCGATAACGAGCATCGACTGATGGGAGTCCTGGGTTTAAGAGATCTGTTACTCGCACCTCCACAGCGTATGATTTCGGAAATGATGATCAGGAATCCGACCAGCGTACCCGTTTCTACAAGCCTGCAAGATCTACAGCACTATTTTGACTCCCACCCACTCTATGGTCTTCCGGTGATCGACGAAGATCAAAAACTAATTGGCGTGGTGCGTCGAGATGATGTGGAAAAAGCAAGTGAAGAACAGGCAGGCCGAACGTTTCTCCGTTTTGCCGGAATTATGGGGGGCGAAGAATTGCGCAGCCTGTCATTGAAAATCCGCAGCGCGCGGCGACTATCGTGGCTCAGCATTAACATCGTGCTAAATATAATTGCAGCCAGTATTATCGCCATGTATGAGGAAACTCTGTCGAGCGTGATCGCGCTGGCCGTTTTTCTGCCAATCGTATCCGACATGAGCGGCTGCAGTGGCAACCAATCCATTGCTGTCAGTACACGGGAACTCGTATTGGGTGTCATTCGCCCGCGCGACTGGTTCTACGTCTTCCGTAAAGAATTCGCATTGGGATTGCTGAACGGTCTCGCTCTCGGATTACTACTCGGATTCGTAGCCTACCTCTGGAAGGGTAACCCCTATTTAGGGCTGGTGATTGGTAGTGCATTGGCCGTCAACACCCTGATGGCGGTCTGCCTGGGCGCAGTGATTCCACTGGTACTAAAAGGCTTCAAACTCGATCCCGCTCTGGCCTCCGGACCAATCCTGACTACACTCACTGATATGTGCGGTTTCTTCCTGGTGCTCTCATTCGCACAAGCCATGCTGCCCTGGCTCATCTAAACTTCGTAAAGCGGAAGCTGGTCGTTCCCAGGGGATGGCCATACACCTGATGCGATAGAGTTTGGGCATAAAACGCTGACAGTGGTTAATGATGATGATGGAATGCAGCGTCTTTTGCGTTTCCTCCTGAGAGCACGTACGCGAGCAGATCAAGAATCTGTTCTTTGTCCAGCGTATTGAGCAAGTCGGCCGGCATGATGGAGACGGGAGAGGTACGTCGGAATTCGATAGCACTCTTTAGAACCTTCTGCTCCTTCACCTGGGGTGGTCCCGTTACAATTGTCATTGAAGTCTCATCTTCAGAGACAATGTTCCCATTGAGACTCCGTCCATCTTCCAGTACGAGAAGTACCGTTCTGTACTTGTCCTCAATTTTGCGGGAGGGCTCCAGAATCTCCGACAAAATTGCTTTGGCGTCGTTCTTATGCTTCTTCACAACTTCGTCAAGATTGGGACCGATGGAGAGATTTTTGCCGATGGTAACGCTGTTCTTATCCAGTTTGTGGCACTGTGCACAGGCAAGTTTCGTGAACAGCTCCTTCCCTCTGGAAAAAGTCCGATGTTGACCTACACGTTTCACGTCTTTATCCAGATCGGCCAGTTTCCATTTAGTAATCTTTGTTTCCTGTTCCGGATTTTTAGCGAGAAACTCCTTGAGATCGTTGGTCACGTACATCATTCCACGCATCAGCATGTGGTGGCCGGGAAAAGAGCAAATGTAAGGATACGCACCTTCCTTCGTGGGAGCGGTGAATTCGATCACTTCTTCCTGACCATGGTCGACGAGTTTGCTGGCCCAGAGAATTTCTTTGCTCTCTGGCACAAACCCGACTGAAAATCCGCTGGCTCCCAAAGCAATCGCCTTCAAACCAACTTCATCTGCTTTACCCGGGTTCACAAGCATGATGTTATGAGGCATATAATCTGGATTGGCAAACGTAAGTTTCACTTTCTTGCCAGGCTTCACGGTGAGTTTCGTCACATCGTATCTCATGCGCTCGCGAATCGTACCAATGCGAATCGTCGTGAGTTCAGGTGTATCGCTGAGAATGCCTGACTTTTGTGTCGCAGCTTCCTCAGATTCCGCAATCACTCCGCCACGCATAGTACTTTCGACGTTGAACCACAAATGCTTCACCGTATTCGCAGCAATACGAGCGTGCGGCTCGGGAGACTTCAAAAGCAGCCCCAGTAATTCAAGATTACGATCGTTGTGTTGCTGATGTAACCAGAGCGCTTCGAGTAAGTGATGTGCATCTTCTTTCTTGTTCGGATCAAATTGCTTGATCCACTCCTTCGTGGCCGCGATCACTGCATTCGTATCGCGTTCACTCAATTCAATTCGGGTACGATGGCGAATTCCATCGATGGGTGATTTCAAATTATCAAGCAATGCGGCAATCGGCTGGCCATCAATGGCAACCGGTTTTTGCAGAGGACGTCCCTTTGCAGTCATTCTGTAAATACGGCCATGTGCATGGTCGCGGTTAGGATCGCGAACGTTGTGCTGCATATGGCCAATGATCACGTTGTGCCAGTCGCAGAAATACAACGAGCCATCGGGAGCAAAAATCGCATCAGCGGGGCGGAAATTCTTGTCTCCGCTCATCATCAGACCTTTTGATTTATCATCCGTCTTGGAGCCGTCGGCGTTCAGCCTCTTGACCGTAAGATCGTCACCGGCAGGCTCGCCCCATACAGTACCTTTTTCGCCGTCGCGCGCCAGGTCATAGTGCTTGATACCAAGAAATCCAATCACGTTACAGATCAGGAAGTCGCCTTGCATTGACTCAGGGAAGTGAGCACTGCTGATCACTTCGCTGGCAGTCACGGGGCGAACTTCTTTCTTCAATAGTTCGTACATTTTGAACCCGGCTTTATCAGGACGAACCTGATACGCTCGGCCTCCGGTGCCATCGGTTGCGTAATGATAACCCCAGTAGTCAAACGAGATACCGTGCGGGTTGGGTGAATTGACTGCATGCATCGAGATCGTGAAACGCCGTGGATCAAAGCGATACATGGCCGATTCGCCAGCCTGAAGAGAAGGCCCCCATGGGTGCTCGTGGTTATGCACCATGAATACGCCGCTCTGCCAGTAAATGGCACCATCAGGACCATAGATCAAATTGTTCGCAGCGTGATGGGTATCTGAAGAATCAAGACCTTGCAACAAAACGGTGCGGACATCGGCCACGTCGTCGCCGTCGGTATCTTTGAGGAACACAATTTCCGGCGCGGAGGCAACCAGGACACCGCCATTCCAAAACTCAAATCCCAGTGGATTTTGGATACGAGCAAATTCAGTCACCCGATCCGCTTTGCCATCTTTGTTATCATCATGCAAGATGATCAACGCGTCGTCCATCTCCTTTAACGGTTCCCACTTGGGATAAGTCGGCCAAACAGCGGCCCAAAGACGGCCTTTGGTATCGAACTGCATTTGCACAGGATTAACCAGTTCAGGAAACTGTTTTTCATCGGCGAACAGGCTGACCTCAAAACCATCAGCGACGGCCATATGCTTGATGCCTTCCTCACCACTGATGTAGTTGAGATTCCCCTCTTTGATCGCGCTGGAACTCTTACTGCCTCCACCAACATTCGAGATCACCTTAACAGGCTGCGGCACATTGCTGTCGTCAACTTTAATGTCCTGACCTTTGGCGATGGCCCAGATACGGGCATCCCGATTCATCGTCATTACATCGAGCATTGACAGCTCGTGCTGCAAGACAACCGCGTTGGTTTGATCGTCCGTAAACGCGAGAATGGACCGGCCACCCCACACATCATTGCCATCACGAGCGCGATAGCGATTAT
>NZ_CALEMX010000100.1 GCF_937910335.1 uncultured Gimesia sp.
TTTGTCGAAATAGTGAAGGTAAAACAACCATGATAAAGCACGCTTATCGTCCCCTGTAATCACAACTGGAACCGTCTTAGATAATGGATGATTAAGAAATTCCCTGCCAATGCTATTAAGACACTCTTTTAACTGCGTATAGATAGTTTGGTATTTATCTGGTAGAGCTGCGTCACCTCTCTGGCCAGCCAGAATCTGTCGGTCACCACGATATGGGATGATCTTCGAATGGTAGATTCGCTTGCTGCTATCCTTACAGTCTTTTGGTTGCCCGAGAGTCTGAACGTCTCCTAATCCTTTGGGACAATCTTTGAAATGGACAAAGCCTCGATCCAGCACATCAGGGGAAACGAACTCGAGAAGAACATGGCTGAGAGCCTCACCATCCTGCATTTCATCTTTTAATTCACGGAAGCGTGATATCAATTCGCCAAGCAGTCTATCGTTTTCCATCTCACCATCCTTTTAAACCCGGGCTGGCTGGTGCTAACGTGATGGATGATTTACCACATTAGCAACCAGTCAAAAGCAGGGAGCTACCCCGCACCCGGTTATTGATTTTAACGTATGCTACGACATGCGCTACGACAACCCGCCACCGCACGCCTTTCTGATGGTATTTTACCATAGTTCACAGAGTGGGACAAATTCATAAAACACCTTAGTATGTAGCGTTTGCCGTTCGGCTATCCTGTGACTGTTTGCGTCCGTGATGATCCAAGATCAACCGCCCTTTTTGTGTTGATAGTTCGCGCCTCCACGTTTTATTGCGACCTCTTTTCCAGATTAACCAATGAGTTGGGCTGGAAAACTTGTATTTCAATACCGCTGCCTAACTCTCACGTTGATTTTTATTACAGCTTGGATCCAGGGGAACAGCTTTCCCGGTTTTTTCGATGGGGTATGTAAACAGGTAACGCCAGACGGCTTCGTGAATGTATTTCCCTCTCGTATTCTTACAGGCACTGCCGCCGGGAACGACTGAGGAATGGGCGCGACGGGTATTCTTTTTGACATCACAATTGGTAATCAACCGACGTGAATCTTTATAAGGAAATGAAACCTTATCGACATCGACGATGGGACCATGTTCGTTGAGCCCCAGCAATTCCCAGGAACGACAGTAATGGTCTGCGCTCCAGCCTCCATCCAGTACATGAGAAAACCCGAAGAAGCGATTCGAAGGTGTGGCGGAAGGCAGAGTTTGCCAATTCTGTAATTGATCCCGGGGCCCACAGAACATGACAACACGGCCGACTTTTTGATGCACGGCGAAACGGGCTGATGTAGTGGAACCGTGCGAACTTCCCGCCATGATCACGTCTTCCCAGCGCAGGCCTTTACCATCTGCTGTAATGAAATACTTCCATTGTCCTTGTGGGTTCTTTTTGGCCAGCCACTTTACAAACTGAAAGGCGCGTTCTTTCATTCCGTCCGGATGGGGAATATCAACCTGATCGCTGAAGTCTTCGCCGGTTGCTGCTTCCAGCCGTACGTTGCCGCGACACGTTTCTCCCACCGGTTGTTCCCGGCAGACTTTGGAGAACCAGCGATTCGCGTAATGCACCTGAATCGCGTGCAGTCCATAGCGGGAGAGTCGATCGAAAAGTTGGCTGTTATAGCCCATCATCCAGATCACAAGTTTACCACGCGGTTTGACGCGCGTATCTACAACCGCGCGTTCGAGATCCTGAACCTTGCCCGCTTTTTCGAAAACAAAATCGATCTCGGGGTGTTCTTTGGCGCGCGGATCAATCTCACTGGCTCTGGCGCTGAGTTTATATTCTTGAGGTTTGCCATCGGTATAGCGAAGCTTCCGCTTGTCCTCCGCCTGCAGAGCGGGGCAGAGCAGTTGAGACAGTAGTGCAAGAAATAAAAGCGATTTCATATTCATGATCGTTCACCAAAAGAAAAGTAAATCAGGAAGGAAGACGATATACCCAAGTCTTTATTATAGAGAGTTGGGTACTTTGATTCCCCGCTCTGACTCTTTCAACTTCTGAGAACTTCGAAAAAGAAATTCGAACTGGTAAGAAAAAAAGCGCGCAGCTATGCACCGGGTTTACTGGCATGTGTGCATCGTCGGCGATGTTTTCCCAGGAATGGGGAACTCTAAAACATCCCGCCGAACGTTTCCAGGAAGAATGAGCTGACACTGGATGGGTCATCATAGTGCCACATCGTTCGGATCAGGTCATACATCATGACGGTACAGATCCCCATGAATATCGTGGAGATCCCCAGGGCAGCAAATGTCCCAGCGCCCCATTCCGCTTCAGGTGCTGCCATTGCAGCGGATCGACCTCCAGCAAATGCAGCAGGAGCTACAA
The DNA here is from genome assembly GCF_937910335.1 of uncultured Gimesia sp. Classification (GTDB taxonomy): domain Bacteria; phylum Planctomycetota; class Planctomycetia; order Planctomycetales; family Planctomycetaceae; genus Gimesia. The sequence continues at coordinate 2,331 of NZ_CALEMX010000100.1, forward strand.
ATTCGGCATGGCTTTCACCACTCTGAAAGGAGTCGTCGAAGTCATCATCGTCTGCATCATAAATATCGTCGAAGTCATCTTCGTCTTCATCGAAGACATCAGACATGGAATCATCGCTGGCATAGTCATCGTCTTCACCAAAGATAGCGGATTCGCCATCATCATCGTCTGAATCCAAAATCACTGAGCCAGAGGAACCACCCGTATTTCCATCTTCATTCAGCATTAACACACTGGTGTCTGCATTAGAATCGGAAAGGTCAAAACTGCTGTCATCATCATCGTCCAGTGAGGGGATTTCCAAAGTGGCATTTTTATCATCACTGGCAGGCATCATGCTAACTGTTTTATCGACGTCTTGTTCTTCCACATCAAATGGTTCAAGAGAGATTCCGCTGTCGGCTGTGATGGAAATGTCACTCCCGGTATCATCCCCTTCCAGAGAGATACCACTGGAATCTTCATCGACAAGTGAAATTCCGCTTTCGTCGGCTGTTTCCAGAGAGATGCCACTATCCAGCGGTCCTGCTAAAGAAATTCCACTATCTGATGCCAGAGAAATCCCACTGTCTTCTGCGAGAATCGACGAGTCATCACCTTCATCCGCAATCAGAGCCACATCGCTGTCACTTCCCAGGTCAAAGCTATCATCGCCTACCAGCGCCACATTGCTTTCACTTTCAGATAAATCTCCGTCATCCGCTACGAGTTTCACATCGCTATCGCTGGCTGAATCCATATCCAGAATTTCAAAGTCGGGTTCAGAGTCAGAATCAACCAGCTTAACATCACTGTCGCTACCGAGATCAAGACTCGAATCATCGGTGAGCCGGACATCGCTGTCTGAATCTTCGCCGACTGCTACCAGCTCTGGTTCGCTGTCAAGCTGCAGGTCATCTCCATCATCGACAACCAGTCGTACATCACTATCTGAACTGCCCAGCTCGGCGGGGGAATCCTCCTCATCGTGGACACTTCCCCGAATGACGGTCGCTTGCTCGCCAACTTCATCTTCTGCAATGACGCTATCGGACTGATCCTCATCTTCCATGACGGCAGAGCCAAACACGTCATCCTCATCACCCGACATCAAAGGAATTGACGGATCGGAATCTGGCTGGCGCGAGCGGGCTAACTCCTCAATATCTTCCAGACGAAATTTCCAGGCACCCCTGTCTGCAAAACCGCGAATATCACCACCTTCTCTCAGGCTGTTTAATTCGTCTATTTCCATTCCAAGCTGGGACGCTGCTTCTTCGAGGTTCAGATATTTTTTGGCCATTGTGGCGCGACTCCGACATCAATGATGTAAATTAGGAATTGAGATTGTATAACTCGTCATCGGACATTTATCTGTAAAATTTCAGTACTTTTGAATCTGAAAACCTGTAGACGAATGCCTTTGTGAATAACTTACGGGTTCTATCAGATAATGTTGCTGACATCAGCAACTGCCCCCGAATTCTGAGTAGAAATAGAATCCTCTACAGGAAGCTTTTGCGAACCCCTCAACTTATCTATATTTATTCTAAAATACAACCAGTCTGTTGCAAGTACCATCTTGTTGATTGGGCCGTTCTTCAGCAACAAAATACGAATTGAAGCGTTTGTCCAGATTTATCTGGTGCGGATTCCCTAAGATAAATCAATTAAACGGGTTATAGTGAATCTCGTTTGTTGATTGTCTGGCGGATTTAATAATCGCAATAGAGCCAGTCAAACCGTTATTCACTTAGCTCCCTTTTGAGAGCGGCTAGTTCCGATTCAATTTGCTCAGACCGGGATGGCGAGAGAGCCGATTTGTCAGTAGGCATTTCGGCAACTTCTTGTGGAGAAGATTCAGCTAAGCCACTTTTTTCTGTTAACTCCAGTTGTTTTCGTTTTGCTTCAGACAGACGTGCCTCCAATGCGTACAAAGTGGTTGTCAGGTGTTCGCAAGTAGCTACTGAAGCCTGATGTTGCTGTTCAAGTCCTGCCATCAAATCTTCAATTTCCCTCTTCCTCACCAGAGAGTTACGTGCTTCTAGTTCATCGCCCGTCTCCAATGCAGATTTGGCTGCAGCTTTCCACTGAGAAATCTGTTTTTGATGTTCCTGCAACTCTTCCTGAAGTGCCCGTTCATTAGAAGTTGCCGTTTTTACACTCCGATGTGCACCTGCAATACCCTCTTTCATCTCAGAAATAATCTGTTCAATCTCTTTAACGGGATCAGCAGCATTATTAAGTAAATGAGTTAGATTACAGGTAACAATGTCAGTGAGCCGACTGAAATAGCTCATTCTCCTCTACTCCGTACTGTTTTAAATGGTTTATGAAAAGAATCTGATTTCGATGGCCCGACTGAGTCAACGGGAATCTCTTCTATGGGGTTCATTCTATTTCTGAAATCTCAAAATAATTAATTGTGCTGAGGACCGGTGACCCCCATGTGTTTTAATTTTTCTCGTAATTTTTCTCGCGCCAGTCGCAAACGACTTTTCGCGGTTGCCAAATTGGTATCCATCACTTCTGCGACTTCATTCAGGGTTAATTCTGAGTAATGATGCAGAGTAAAAGTTAATCTCTGATCTTCTGGAATTGTTCCCAGTAATTCGTCCACAATCAATGCCAATTCCTTAATATTGGCATTCTCCTCGGGTGAAATTACTTCACTGGCCAGCCGATTGAGAGAATCATCTTCATCAGCCTGCTTTCCGGTATACGCCTTAATCAATGCATCGTGCGATTGACGGCGGATACTGTCGATTAGCAGGTTGCGAGCCACCCGGTACATCCAACCACGAAAGCGGCCTTGTGGCAGATAGTCCCACGATTGATTATAGACGCGCAACAACGTTTCCTGAGAAAGGTCTTCAGATAGTTGGGAGTCCCGGCAGTTTCGGAAAAAAAAACCAATCAGCGGTCCCTGATATTTTTCTACCAGTTCGTCAAAGGCGCGCAGGTCACCATTTTGAATTCGAATCATCAATTGATCGTCTTCTGTCATGGTTTTTTCCTGGAGTGAACAGACTGCTCATGATTCTCTAGAGAGTTCTTCGCATCATTAAATCACTGTTGTCGCTTCGAGCAAAACCGAAGGAACTCGACATCAATGCTTTCTCTTGCGAGATTCTAATATTGTGATCAGAAATCCTATAGAATTCACCTCCAAACCGCTAAGATTTGACTCTTGAACTACTTTTAACTCAATTTGACTGTCAAATAGAGTTAAAAGTTCTACACGTTACGTGTCATTGCGAAACGCAATGGAATATACAGGAATATATGGTGTCGACCTCAGAATCTGTGAAAGTGAAATTGAACTATGGTTACGATGGGGAATTCCATTGTGAAATCCCCACGGAAAGACTCATATGTTACCATCAGGCTCCGGAGCCTCGGGAAGATGTCTTACAGACGACACAGCAGGTCTTGAACAGTCCGCTGGAACTTCCTCCACTCGATTTAGCAGTTGTGCCGGGAGATAAAATCACGATTGTTGTAGATCATCAGACTCCCGCAATCGCCGCTATCATTAATTCTTTATGGAACTACCTTTCTGATTGCGGGATTGAAGCTGGTGATGTGGCAATCTTACAATCACAGTCCTCTCCACCTGACGTTCAGCAAAAATTAAAAGAGGCAGTCGCTGCGGAGCTGCAGGAGAATGCTGAGTGGGTCATTCATAATCCCGAATCAAAAGATGCACTCGGTTATCTGGGTACGTCAGCGGGAGGGGATCGCATTTACCTCTCGAAATATTTAGTGGAAGCAGATTTTATTCTTCCCATAGAGCTAGTGGGTTACGATCCACTAATCGGATACGCCGGGGGAGGCAGTTCCATCTATCCCGGATTCTCTTCTCAGGAAGCCATTCTCAAGAGTCGCGGTCAGTCACATCGTGAATTGACTCCCACCGAAAGCAGGCCTCTGCGACAGCTGATTGATGAAGTGGGCTGGATGCTCGGTTTGCAATATAGTTTGCAAGTGATTCCAGCTGCAGGCCAGGGGGTCGCTGAATTGGCCTTTGGAAGCAGCGAAGCCGCCTTTCGTAAAGGTAAAGAACTTTTAGATCAGTTCTGGAAACTGGAACCAGGCTATAAATCAGAAATTGTAGTCATTGCCGTCGAAAGTGGTCCGACGGGACACCAATGGAATCAATTGGGCAGCGTTCTGGAAACGGCCAGAAATCTGGTCACACAGGACGGTCGTGTGGTACTTCTCACGCAGATTGATGAAGAGTTCGGCGAAGGCATGAAAATTCTTTCAAGCTGCCACGAACCACATGATGCAATTAAACCACTGCGGGACAAACAGCCCGGAGACCTGGTTACTGCAACTCAGATGGCGCTCACTGGTGACTGGGCGTTGATCTGTCTGTTGAGCAAAGCCAGCAGCGATGATGTTGAGGATCTGTTTATGATTCCACTTGAAGATGATGCCGAAGTCCAGCGTCTGCTGCAAACAGATGAAACCGTAGCCGTCATTGCCTCCGCGCAGCATACTTACGGGCAACTCAAACAGGAGTAATCCGTTCTCTTTCAAGTGGTCGGCAGCTTTGAAGCCTTGAGTACGCTTTCCTGTACGAAATAGTCATGCTCGTAAGAAAAATCGATATCCTTTTCACGACGGATAATGCGTGCCATATCAGCTACATCATCTTTGTAGCGTATGTAGCCTGCGAAATTGATATCTTGCTGTCCCTTGCGATATTTTCCTCGGCCATTTGAAAGGGTTAAGCTGGCTGCCGGCTTGCCAAACGATTGGAGATGGAAGGTTCCCTCTGATCCACAAACGACAATATGTCGCCGATCAAATCCATTCACTTCATTACAGCTGGACTTGATCGTCGCCAGCGCTTTGGGATAACTGAATACGGCCAGCATATTGTCAGGTAATGTATCGTCAATTGCGGAAGCATGTTGTGAGAAGGCCGTAACCTCTTCGGGCCTACCCAGAATCTGAATGACCAGGTCAATGACATGGCAGCCAAGCTCGAGCATCGTGCCTCCCGGCTGTGGTTCGAGTTTGGCGCGGCTGGTTTTATCCATCTTTTTGCTCATGACCGTATGAACTTCAAACGGGTCACCGAGCCAACCTTTTTTCAAAAGATCTCTGAGCAGCACAATGCCCGGGTTGTAACGAAACATATATCCCATCTGAATCAAGAGATGTTTTTTCGCTGCTTGATCTAAAATTCGTTTGAAATGAGGTAGCGAAAGTCCAGCTGGCTTATCAAGATGAATGTGCTTGCCTGCAGCAATACATGTTTCCGCAGTATCTAACAGATCGGGAACCACTGTCTCCACAGCAACTGCCTGCAAACCATCGATATTCAGCAGCTGTTCTTCCGTCAAAAAAGGGAGTCCCTGATAAATTCCAGTCGATTCAGCATATTTGCGACGTTTAGCATCGGGTTCGACAATTCCCACCACTTCGTATTCTTCCGACTTTCGGAAGGCCTGTATCTTTCCACCCGCATGGGGGTGTCCGACTCCAATTTGCCCGACTTTAATTTTATTCACTTCACGATTCCTTGCTGATATTTTACCAGAATAATTCGCTGTGGACTCTGATTAGAAATAAAGACGATTCCAGACATCAATCGACTCACTCCAATGACAGAGGACCCGTGGGAGTTTAAAATGTAGATCGTATTTCATCGTAAACGATCGACTCTTCAAACACCACTCCGTTTCTCTTTAGATGGGAACATGATGAACCGTTTTCTAGTCTTAGCGATCCTATGTTGCTGGAGTATCTCTGGCACCATATCGGTTGAAGCGTCGGATTCAAAGCCAAACGTCGTATTGTTTTTTATCGATGATCTAGGCTGGAGAGACGTAGGCTTTATGGGCAGTGATTTTTTTGAAACTCCCCACATTGATCTTCTCGCTCAGGAGTCGATGCGTTTCACATCTGCCTATGCCGCAGCCCCGAATTGTGCTCCCAGTCGGGCGTGTTTGATGTCGGGACAATATACGCCGCGACATGGCGTTTATACTGTGGGTGATCCTGCTCGGGGTAACAATCGACATCGAAAGTTGATTCCTGCAAAAAACAAAACCGTCCTCGCGGACAAATTTGTCACCATTGCCGACTCACTTTCGAAAGCAGGTTATCATTGTGCCAGCATGGGTAAATGGCATTTGGGACAGACTCCACTTACGCAGGGCTTTCAAGTGAATATCGCCGGCAATCCCTCGGGCAGTCCCCGCGGCGGTTATTTCAGCCCCTATCGAAATCCACAACTTACGGATGGTGTGAAGGGCGAATACTTAACAGATCGACTCACCGATGAAGCATGCAAATTTATCAAAGCTAATAGGAAGTCTCCTTTTTTCCTCTATCTGACACACTATGCAGTCCACACACCTTTACAGGCAAAGCAGGCAGAGGTTAAATATTTTCAATCGAAGCCGACTGGAAAATTACATCAGCATGTTACTTATGCCGCCATGATTAAAAGTATGGATGAAAGTGTGGGTCGAGTTCTAAACACACTGAAAGATTTGAACCTGGATCAAAAGACAATCGTCATTTTTACTTCAGATAACGGTGGTTATGGACCTGCCACTACAATGCAACCTTTACGTGGATCAAAGGGAATGCTGTATGAAGGAGGCATTCGGGTTCCGCTTTTAATCAAATGGCCCGAGGTGACGAAAGCGGGAAGCTCAAGTGAGGAACCTGTGATTAACGTTGACTTTTACCCCTCGCTGATGGAAATGACTGGAACACCCAACCCTGAAAATTATCTATTGGATGGGGCAAGTCTGGTTTCCTTGTTGAAAGATCCACAAAGTAAATTGAAAACACGTTCTTTGTTCTGGCACTTTCCCGCGTATCTGCAAAAATACCAGGGCATGCAGCAGCGTTTTCGTACGACCCCTGTTTCTGTGATTCGACAAGGCGACTGGAAGCTATTAGAGTTCTTTGAAGACGGACATCAGGAACTATATAATACGCGACTGGATATTAGCGAGACGATGAATCTGGTAAACAATCATCCTGAAAAAGCGAAAGCGTTATTACAGGCACTACATCAGTGGCAAAAACAGGTTCAGGCGGTGATCCCTGCTGAACCGAATCCTCAATATCATTCTGGGAGTTGAACCTGTAAAACCAAGGAAAGCCGAGACAAAACATTATGTGGGAAGATACTCTCAAGGATTTTATTTACCTCTGGGCTGTAATTGATCCCATTGGTTCCATTCCCGTTTTCATGGCGGTGACTGCGGGTTGCAGCAGATCTGTTCAACGACAAATTGCATTTCGTGCAATCATGACTGCGGGAATTGTATTGATTCTGTTTGCCATTGGAGGTCAGTTGATATTGGAACTGTTGGAAATTCCACTTCCTGCCTTTCAGATTGCAGGTGGCCTGGTGCTGTTTCTCTTTGCATTGACGATGATCTTTGGCGAAAGCAAACCAGAGGCGGAAATCGAGGAATCACATAAAGTGGAAACGCATCAGAGTAAAGCCGTTTACCCGCTCGCGATTCCTTCCATCGCTTCTCCCGGTGCCATGATGGCGATTGTCTTAATTACCGATAATCATCGCTTTGAGATGCAGCAGCAAATGTTCACAACTCTAACCATGCTGTCAGTGTTAGCTATCACCCTGATCTTACTTTTGTTAGCCGGGTCTATTCAAAAAGTCATCGGCGATTCGGGTGCCAGCGTTCTCAGCCGCATTGGTGGACTCATTCTGGCTTCCGTTGCCGTCGACAGTGTGCTGAGCGGAATTAAAATCTATTTCGATCTATAGATTCATTCGATTTCAGAGATAGATCTTGCAGGGAATCTGTAAACCGTTTTCAGAATCAAAAGGGTTGCCCATTCAATGCAAGTCTGGGTTCAGCATGATTCTCATGCCTGCGTTAATCGGGCCCATCAGCTGGCTCAGCATGCAGACACATGTTGAGCCATTGCCGAGGAGACATTTACGTTTTGAGAAGATTAGTTCAGCAGAGTCGGATTAGGATCCCAGCCTGCGACGACGGCATCAGGGGCAAGTACGAATATTTCGACGCGGCGATTTTTCTGCCGTGCTGAGTCATTTTCGTTTGGAATGACAGGCTGATACATACTATACCCTGCAGCACCCATTCGACCTTGTATAACTCCGAACTTGGAGAGAGAAAGTACAACCGAGTTAGCCCGGTTCGTCGATAAATGCCAGTTTGTTCTGTGTTGACGCTGAGTTTTCGCTTTCGAGATTGGCTTATCGTCTGTATGTCCCACTACCAGAACATTCAATCGTTTCGCATTCCCGTCATTCATAATCGCGGCAAACTGATCCAGGATTTCTTTTGCAGATGATTTGAGGACATCACTTCCGGAGTCAAACAGTATGTCTGAATGAAATTTGCTCACGCCGGTACTTGGATCGAATTCGAAATCGGGATATTTGTCGGCCAATTCCTGGAAGCGGCGGGTTGCCTCGCCATCCAATGGGCTAGGCTGACCTTTGGCTGTTTTCATCAGGCTCACATAGCGCTGCTGCATCTCAGAACGCTCGGCGTTTAAATTATCGAGCCGCTTGTTAGCAATATTTAAGTTGGATTCCAAAGACTGGGCTCGCATTGCCAGTTGATCGCGTTCGTGTTGCAGTGCATTCGCTGACTGCTGAAACTGGTCGCGTTGCATCGACAGTTCCATGCCCTGGTTGTAAAGCTGTTGCGAGCGGTACATACTCTGCCGAACCCGCGCATTTGGTCCGCGCTGACAGGATGTTAGACTGATGGTAAATAAACAGACTGCGCTCAGTAGGCATACCCGTATGATGATGGGCATCTTCAGTGCTCCTTTATCTAACTCTGAATAGAATCACAGTTCCGGTTGCGCAAATCATCACAGAAATGTAAGCTGATTTATTGAAATCAGACATCCCATGTAATTTCACACAACCTTGAAAAGCCAAGCTGATTCAAGGGAAGATGAATGGCATAAAAATCAATTTGAATGGGTTGGTAGGTTTTTTTGAGTAGTGACATGCAGATGCATATCCTGTTGTTTTATTGAATCAGTAATGAGAAGTGAGAGAGGTTTACTGGTCCAAAACCAACAGAGGCGGATTTATAACGCCTCTTGATTAATGTGCCAAGAGCAAATTGATCGAAAAAGAATTGATTTTGAGAGATTGAAATATCTACAAAAACTAACAGGTAATGTGGCCATTTTCGCTGACAGGTAGCGAGGAAAATACAAAGACAGGTGATGTCTGGCTATCACAGAAAACCAAACGTCATCTGTTTGTTGGAGAGAATTACGAAATTTAATTCATTCGTCTCATTGAGAATCGTTTAAGGCTGTGACTCAAGTATTCTTATATCTTCTTGTAGCTCCGCGATTGCTTTCTTAACATTTCGCCGGGCACAGAGAAGAGCATGATTTTGAGATAAATCTTTTTTCAAATTCTTTATGCCCTGTTTTGCTTTACGAATCTGTTCCTCTTTGGAAGGCTTTGTTCTTGAAAATGAAATTTCGGCAGCAGGGTTAACTACGAGGTCAGAAACAGGGCTTGATACCGTCTCAGCTTGAGGAACTGAGTGTTTTGGGGAAGTTGCCTCTCGTTCAGGATCTGCCTGTAACTCCTGCGCGTATTTTATTTGGTCTTTCTTTAAATTGATGACATACATATCCAGGATCTCTTGTAATGAATGTTGATAAGAGCCTGAAATTTCTGAGATGACAGGGCCACCCGCATATTCGTATTCACGATAGACCCAGAAGGGACCTTCTTTCTGTGTTCCTGTCAGAGACGCATCCTTTTCCGTCTGAATATCAGGTAACAGTAAAGCGATTAAGACTGCCATTGTAGCAACAGCCACCATTAATTCGATGAGTGTAAAACCTTTTTTCATTCCTCGCTTCTTTGATGGTAAGTCAATCACCATCTCTCCTTCTAAAATGAATTGAACTAAAATGAATTGAAAAGATATTCTTCAAACAGAATCGAGCACACACTTTTTAGTACCTTGATATAGAGGCTTTAGTTTAAGAAAATATTTCTGTTTGATGATTTTTTCTATTTACTCAGAATGCGAATCATGTGCCAAACCCATATTACACCAACCTTCTGATATGCCGCGAACTTCATATCTTGCTATCAGTGAATAAGATAGAGTCGTTGGTTGCCCAGGTCATTCATCGGAAATTCTTTTTTGATTCATCAAACATACGCGACCGAGATTTTCATTTGCCCGATTGTTGTGCAATCCGGTTCTTCGAAGATTTCACAGATCGATTTCCTGTCGAAAAATGAATGAGAGCCACGTTTCCTGTTTTGAGTCATCAAAACAGTACCTGGGTTAATAGGTTTATCTGAGAGGAATCAGCCTGATTTTAGAGCGGGATCAGGGAGTTCGGGAGTGGCTTGCTACTGTCTTGATTCCGGTTTGTGTATGATGAGTGGTTCTTCTACTCAGGGAAATCAAATAACGGACAGGCTTGATGGAATGAGAGACAGGAGGAGAATACCTTGAAAAAAATTCTGGGAATAGTGGTCTTGGCTTTGGCATTGATCGTGGCATTGATTCTCAGCCAGAATCGAGATGTGCCCTTGAAGGTCTCCGGTTTCTTAGAAGCGGATGACATCCGACCTGGTTCCCGTGTGGGGGGACGCGTAAAAAAAGTCTTAATTGAAGAAGGTCAGTCGGTGTCACAAGGAGATTTGCTCATCGAGCTGGAGCCTTATGATTTGTTGGAACGCCGTGCAGAAGCAGTAGCGGGTTTGACAGAAGCTAAGGCAAATTATGAAAAACTGGTTGCCGGTTTTAGGGTTGAAGAAATTGCCCAGGCTCAGGCGCACGTCGATCAGTTAAAAGCCAGAGTGACGTTATTAGTAAATGGTCCCAGGCAAGAGGAAATCGATTCTGCAATTGCTGAAGTACAGTTAGCCGATGCTGAGTATCGACTCGCCAAATCAAAACATTTGAGAATCGAGACATTGTTTGCGAAAAAGTCAGTAACGGCTGATGAATTAGATTCAGCGAGTACTGAATTTCAGGCAACAGCTTTAAGAAAAGAAGTGAAACAGAAGGCGCTTGATTTATTGAAAAAAGGGACACGAAAAGAAGAGATCGATGAAGCCAGGGCTCAGTTGAGGCAAGCAGAAGAAGCCTGGAAATTATTTAAAAACGGAAGCCGTCGGGAAGATATCCAACAGGCGGAAGCCACTCTGAAAAAGGCAGAAGCGGTTTTAGAAATCATTCAGGAGCAAATCCAGGAACTAAAGATTATCGCGCCCCTTGATGGAACCATTGAAGCGGTCACCTTACAGCCGGGGGATCTGGTAGGAAGTAATGTTCCCGTGATTTCCATTCTTGATTGGAATCATTTATGGGTCCGCTGTTACGTGCCAGAGAATCATCTGAATATACAAGTCGATCAGGAAGTAGAAGTCACTATCGATAGTTACCCTGAAAAAATCTTCGAGGGGCGCGTGACCTTTGTTTCACGGCAGGCGGAATTTGTTCCTCGGAACGTACAGACCCCTGAAGAACGTTCGAAACAGGTCTTTCGGATTAAAGTCCGTATTAAAGATCAGGAGAAGTTGCTCAGACCCGGAATGTCAGCCGATGTCTGGCTCGATCGAAAGGTCATCAAACCATGAATCCTGTGATTCAGGTGAATCAGTTAACACGCGATTTCGGGACTCTCAGAGCCGTTGATCAGGTCAGTTTTGAAGTGCAACGTGGTTCGATCTTTGGGTTACTAGGTCCGAATGGTAGCGGAAAATCTACCATCATCCGTATGTTATGTGGAGTTCTGGAACCTACACAAGGGTCAGCACATGTGCTGGGGTACCATGTTGCACATGATGCAGAAAAAATCAAACAGCACATCGGTTACATGTCACAGAACTTCAGTCTGTATTCTGATTTGAGTGTGCAGGAAAATATTGAATTCTATGGTCGAATCTACGGACTCGACTCCCAGAGACTAAAACAGCGGTTTCAAGAGATTATCGAACTGACGTCTCTCTCCGGACGATTGAATCAACTAGCTGGCAACTTATCCGGAGGCTGGAAACAACGTCTGGCTCTCGGATGCGCACTGATACATGAACCAGATGTGGTCTTTCTTGACGAACCGACAGCGGGAATTGATCCGGTAGCCCGGCGAGATTTATGGGACCTGCTATTTGACTTGGCCGGGCAGGGTGTGACACTGTTCGTCACCACTCACTATATGGATGAAGCAGAACGTTGCAGTGAAGTGGGCTACATCTATGATTCGCGTTTGATTGTTTGCGGGAAACCAGACGAACTAAAGCAATTGCCCAGCGTGACTCCTGCCGGCACTTCACGATGGGAAATTGAAACGGTTAACCCGGCAACCAAACTTGCTACCTTTCGTGAAATGCAGGGCGTTCAAGATGCAACTCTCTTCGGTCAAACCATTCATATTTTGTCCAGTCAGCAGTTGTCAGAAAACGACTTTCTCAGTCGAATTCAGGATGAACGGGAGCAGGTGCAAATCAGACCCATTACACCATCGCTGGAAGATGTATTTGTGACGCTGAGCCGTGCAGAGGAATTGAACAATCGGAATTCCGAAACATCAATAGTAACACCCGAAGTCCTGAGCCAGCAGTATGCAGAGCCTCAAGCAATTGAGGAAGAGATACCAGAAGAGATACCAGAAGAGAAATTGTCTGAAAAGCCTCAATTTCCTCAATTGACTCTGGGGATTCTGGCAGGGTTCTGGGCCATTCTCGTAAAAGAATTCACTCATATCCGCCGAGAGAAGACGACGATGTTCTTCGCATTTGCTGTTCCTGTATTGCAAACGATTATTTTCGGGTTTGCCATCGATACACAAATCGAAAATATTCCAACAGTCATCTATGATCTCGACGGCCGATCCAGTTCACGTGAACTCATTGATGCGTTTGCCAACATGCGTACGTTTCAAATTACTGAACGCGTCTTCAATCAGGATGCATTCCACCAGGCGCTGGAATCAGGCAATGCCAAAGTGGGGGTAATCATACCTCCCGATTATTCCGATCGTCTGTTAAAGGGAGAGCAGGTCTCGATTCAGGTACAGATTGATGGCAGCGATTCCCAAGTCGCCACAGCAGCTCTCAATGCTTCGAATTTATTGGGGCTGAACCTTTCAATGAAGATGACAAAAAGTTTCGCCGAAACGCTGCCCGTAGTTCCCTCGCGTGATGCACGTGGTGAAGCAGTGATGCCAATCGAGATCAGGCCACGGCTTTTGTATAATCCAGATCTGGAGAGTTCACATTTTTTTGTTCCCGGTCTAGTGGGAATCATCTTACAGTTAGTTACACTCTTTTTGACTTCATTTGCAATTGTCAGAGAAAGAGAATTGGGAACTCTGGAGCAATTGTTTGTGACTCCTGTCAGTAAATCCGGTTTGTTGCTGGGGAAATTAGCCCCGTACGCCATGATTGGATTTGTGGAGACATTGATTGTTTTAACAGTGATGGTCTTCTTTTTTGGCGTACCCATTCATGGCAGTCTTTGGGAATTATTAGTACTTTCCCTGTTGTTTTTGATCTGCGGTCTAGGGTTGGGGATGCTGGTATCGACCATTGCCAAAACTCAGTTGCAGGCCATTCAGTTTGCATTTCTGATTATGCTGCCTTCTGTCCTCTTATCAGGATTCATGTTTCCCCGATCACAAATGCCATTACCCATTTATCTGGTTACATTTTTGATCCCCGTTACTTATTTTCTGGAAATACTCAGAGGAATCGTTCTGAGGGGCGCAGATATCTTAGATTTGATGCCATACATTCTAGGGCTCAGCTTGTGCTGTTTTGCAATCATTGGCATTAGTCTCAAGAGATTCCAAAAGCAGCTATCATAATAGGCTCTGAGAATTGGTCTTCCACGACAGAATGTGTAGGATAAGAATTGATTAAAGCATGCGCCTCTGATCAATGTGCCTCGCAATTGAAACGGTTTCCCTCCCAATTTATTTCACACAATTGAATACCCTCCCGACTGGAGCCCTTGAATTATGAGATTATGCCGATACCAATATGAAAACAAAATCTCTTGTGGTTTTTATTCAGAAGACAAAATTCTTCCGTTAGCTGCTGCCGCAGAAATGGCGGGCCTGGAACTCGATGAACAGGGAGGGCTCATTCCATTTCTGCCGGGGGGCTCACAGAGAGATGCATGCTTAAGCGTAGAAAAGCAACTGAAGCAGGCTATGGATGAAGAACTGTTTCCGATTTCCGTGATGACTGATGAGGTGCAACTGCTCGTTCCGATTCCAACTCCTTCAAAACTGATGTTGCTGGCAGGCAACTACTCCAAACATATTGAAGAAGGGGGAGGCAAAGCTGAAGAAAGACAAAAAACCTTTCCCTATGTATTTATGAAACCCCCCTTAACTACTCTGACACATCCGGGGCATCCAGTGGTAATTCCCGAAGTCTCGCCCGATCATATTGACTGGGAACTGGAATTGGGAATCGTCATTGGAAAAACATGTAAAGGCGTCTCTGAAGCAGAGGCACTCAACTATGTCGCCGGTTATACCGTAATCAATGATATCTCTGATCGAAAATTTCGCCCCAATCCAGGTCGAACCGAACGTGAGAAAGACGGCTTCTTTGACTGGTTACATGGAAAATGGCACGACACCTTTTGCCCCATGGGACCTTGCATCACTTCATCGGATGAGATTCCAGATCCGCAGACGCTAAAAATGAAACTCTCCGTGAATGGGAATGTAGAACAGGATGCATCGACGGCTGAAATGATTTTCCCGGTCGCTGCCATCATTGAATTCATCTCCAGCTATGTGCGTCTGGAACCGGGAGACGTGATTGCCACTGGTACACCCAGCGGTGTAGGAGCTTCAAAAAATAAATTCCTCAAACACGGCGATGAACTGAAAGCCGAGATCGAAAACATCGGCGTACTGCAGAATCCCGTTGACTAAATGTAGTCGCTACAATTTTGTCTAAACCCGCCGATGCCCACTGAAAAAGTGGTGGTTGATCGACGTTGTTGTTCTCGTTTCGACCACACTTTTTTCATTTCTACAACATTCTCGCGCCCCATCTTTTTGAGTCATTCACAAAACCTCGTTCTAAAACGAAATTGAGACAAAGGTTATGTGGCTGGGACTCAATTTCTGCGCAGTTGGCACATTACTTGCGATGTTTCTGAGATCAAAGAATCAAATGAAATGATCGTGATTGCTATCAACTCAGATACCACAACTGTGGTCCGTAGGGAAAATATAACTGGTTCAGCGCAGAGGTTGCCAGAATTGGTAGCCCCGTTTTTCAATTTTGATTTCGTTGATAATCCCCATGTTTTAATAAATGAGCCACGATCAGGAATTTACTGATCTCGCTGGGCCGGTCCTGACTGCAGGATCAAGCTGGCAACTGTTCCCAAGTCTCTCATTCTTATGGTTTGGCCCAATCATTTGAGTGGGAGGCTTGTTTTTCTTTCCGCGGGAGCGGTAATTCCTGCTGCACGTCCGGATTTATCTGACGTCAGATTGATGTCAACTGACGCGATGTTGAGACGTTTTTGGGAACGGCCTCTTTAATCGTATGAAAGAAAAATTTCTTAAGTCACTATGATAGAGTGGCTTATGAATGCATCACGGGAATAACGAGATTTCGGCACACTTATAGCGATTCTTTTGTTTACAGCAGGCGGACTAGTTGGTGATGAGTTATGAATTCTCAGCCGTGCTGCAATTTGAGTGACAGTCCATGAGAGAGAAAGCGAAAGATCACTTTTACTGCACTCATTCTTTTCATTTTTCCAAGGAGCGAAACGATGCAAAACACAACAGATGTGGTCGACCGAACCCAGTCAACTCCGCGAAAGTTCAAAGGGCTTAAAATGGTGCTGTGTATGGGACTGGCTATGGGAGGAGCCCTGTTACTGATGCCAACTCAACAGGCTGAGGCAGGGGGATGTTATTCAGGCTATGGTGGCTATGGTTATGGCTCTTATAATTCCTATCCCTCTTACCGTTCCGGCTTCTCTTACAGTAGTCCCTCCTTCGGGATTGGGATTTATAGCGGCGGAAGTAGCTATCGTGGCGGAAGCTATTATGGTGGCTACCGAAGTGGCT
This sequence comes from uncultured Gimesia sp., assembly GCF_937910335.1. Classification (GTDB taxonomy): domain Bacteria; phylum Planctomycetota; class Planctomycetia; order Planctomycetales; family Planctomycetaceae; genus Gimesia. The sequence goes on from NZ_CALEMX010000100.1 coordinate 18,402, forward strand.
ATCGAAGTGGTTACCGGGGTAGCTATGGACACGGTGGTCACCGAGGACATGGATCTCATGGCGGACATCGTGGTCACGGCGGTCATGGTCGTCACTAATTCAAGTCACATATCACTGACTGAATGACCTGATTAAGTTAAGGCTCTGTTCTTCATGGACAGAGCCTTTTTTCGTTGGGGAACCAGGGCACTGTTGCCGGTGTCTCTGATTAATAGGTGAGGCCATCTGGACTCAGAAAATCAGCAGACAATCCAGACGGGAAAGTCTTTATAAGTGGGGTTTGAGGCTCTTTTGAGGTAAATATTCTGGTCCAGAGCTGCTAAAAAGATTCAAATGCAGTGCATGATTGGCTTTAAAAGGGAGAACTCCCTCGCTAGAATACCTGTTTCCCATCCGGGATAAGCACCCCTAGCTCAATTGGATAGAGCATCGGTTTACGAAACCGAAGGTTGCTGGTTCGAGCCCAGCGGGGTGTATTAAAGTCTGCTTTTGAGCAGGCTTTTTTTGTGCCAAAATTTTCATTATTCACTATAAAAAAAGCATTATACGTGATTTTCCACCGATCAAGGAGTCTGGAACAAACGGCTTTGGGGTAGTAATGGGGCGACTAACGGCTGTTTCCCCAAGCGATTTGGTTTGAAACCGGGCTATGGCGGCTTTGGGGGAGTACAAGAGATGAGATCTCTCTCGCTCTCTGAATACTAAAAAAAAGAGGCCCACTTACCCATCCAGGATGGGCAAGAAG
>NZ_CALEMX010000101.1 GCF_937910335.1 uncultured Gimesia sp.
AAGGCCTCCGACCGCACTTCTCTCGTATTCTGTGGATTCCTCAAGAGCCTTCAGGAATGGGATGGCCTGTTGTAGCTTCAAGACACCCGATAAATAAGCGGCATCATACTTCGACAATTCGTAGTCGTTTGGCTTTTTCTTTGAATTTAAAGCATCCATTACCAGCTTCTTCTCCCTTTCCACTGCAGCTGCAATCAAAGCTTCACTGCTTCGGGAGAGTTTTCCTCTGTTGACGTCCACAAAGATACGACGGCCCCACCAAGGTCGGACGACAAACATTTCGCACCAGGGACATTGAGGTAGTACCACGCAGACAAGCTGGCCCAAAATGTCCCTGCCATAGTTTTGTGCATAAACCGCTCGTACTCGGTTTCCGTAAATGCGTCGGCAAGTAAATTAACCTTGCCTACATCTTTGCCCTGAGGTGAAACAACGATTAGTTCATACGCCCCAGTGTAGATCAGTGTTGTTCCGCGATCGGAGACGTGGATAGCGAGAGGAGATGCTTCTTTGGGAAACGCAAATTCAATTGTAGAGTCTTTGCTAAGCCGTTGTGGCTTTTCCATTGCCTGCTTGCGAGTCCAGATCGTTTTGCCGCTCAAGATATCAACGCATTTGTAGGTGAAAGAAGCCTGAAATGGTACTATTTTTTCTACCTTGCCTCGATTGTCAGGAGAAGTCGCGTCCACCTGAAATTGTCCGGACGGAGAACGAACGTGAATATCGGAGTAGAAGGTATGAGACGCATGCACAGCCGGGGTAAGAGCAAATGCAACGAAGCAAGCAGTGATGAATTTCATTGCGACATCCTTGATTCTTGTTGAAGGTGGATTGATGCCGAAAACAACGATCCAACCGCATGACTGTACACTGAGAATCAGAAACGTAAAACCAATCGTAGCTCTCGTAATTCCACAGATGAGGAATTGAAGCATAACACAATAAAGTTCGAATTTCGGGGATTCTGTTTTACCAGGGAGAAATTGTCAAGAGAATATTGAGGGAGGTGCATTGAACACGAAGTGAGCTAATTATCCGATCATGAATTGTAAAATAGTCAGGAATCGATTTTTCTGTCCCTGTTCTCATTTATAACAAGAGTTGCGATTGAACCATTTGACCATGGTTTAGCAGATGTTAAAGCGAATTCACACAATAGTCGTGTGGCGCAACACGATTCTTATTGCGCTTCTTCAATTTCCTTGTCTAGTTCTTGAATTCTTGAAATGATTTGGACAAGTGATTCGCCTGTTTTGGTGAGAGTGTATTCCGTTCTTGGAGGAACTTCAGCAAAAGCATGTTTATCCAGCAAACCATAAGCAGTCAATTTACGAAGCCTTTCTGAAAGAATTTTTGCAGATATTCCTTCGATACTTCTTTCCAGTGCTCCAGGTCGATTGATACCCATCCGAATTGCTTCTAAGACGGAAACAGACCATTTGCAGCCGATCACCTGCTCAAGCCGCTCGTACGATTTTCTATGTTTTTTGAGATTTATTTTACTCATGATAACCTGCAATTTACACCATTTTGTGCCTACCCCACCAAAAAGTGCCTGCTTTTCATCGCCTGAAAGGAACCATATATTGCAGGTGTTCCATGTGGGTGGTCCACTGGAATAAAATCTATCATGAGTAAAGGAACATTACAATGAGTACAGCATTATTCTACCATGCAGGATGTCCTGTTTGTGTCGAAGCCGAGCAAAAAGTAGCGGACGCAATTGATCAATCCAAGTACATTGTTGAGGTCGTACATCTTGGAGAGAACAAAGACCAGATCGGCAATGCAGAGAAGGCAGGAGTTAAGTCTGTGCCTGCTCTTGTCCTTGACGGGGTTCCGTTCCATATTAATTTCGGCGCTGATCTTAACGCACTGAAATAGTTATTAATACCGGTCAGAAAATATAGTTCTGGTACCGGAAGCAAGAAGACAAAAAGGGGCAGGGACAGAAATAACGATTCCTGCCCCTTTAATCAATCTTAGAAGTGTTGTAGAGGCAAGTGAAGCAATGTATTTCCTTGGGCTTCTCAACCAAATTTACAAATTCTCGGCGTAGTTTAGCCCACCAGTGAGATTCCTTCTCGAATGCGTCATCGTCATCAAGATAGTCAAAGCGGCTGATCCGATCATCGCCAGCAAGATCAAGTATAAATTGAAGTCACGATTTGGAGAGCTTCTCGCATTCTGCATAGGTTCGCATCAACTCTTCTGATTGTGACGACACAAGTTTGCGGAAAGTGGGGTCTTCCAGTTCGGTCTTCGTCTTCTTGCGTACTCTCTTTACCATATCGGTGTCCTGCTGTAGATCGTGCTTGATGCAGATAACGCTCAAGCACCTTGTTGAGTCGCTACAATTTTTTCAAGTCGGGAAGGTCATAATACCGCAGTACGTTTTGAACGGCGTTATGCAGGTGCTTTTGTGCCTCCCGGGAAGTCATGAGTTCGCGCCACGAAGTCAGATCGTTTTTTGTGAGGACCGTCGAGATCAATTCTGGCTCCAGTGCTGCGGCGTGCTGTGCCGCCGGTCCGATTTCACCATTCGCGGTGAGACGAACAGATTTCGCCTGCTGCTGTTCCTTCAACCAACGTGAGCAGACGAGCAAGTCTTCGGTTCTCATCCCCAGCCAGCAACGGCCCAGCATGTGTGCGATATAATAGTCGGCACCGAAGAAACGCCAGTTCCGCGTTCTGGTCTCCCCCGTGTCCCGAACTTCGATAATCAATACGGGATGTCCTTTTTCGTTTAACTGTTTCGCTTCTTTGACGGCAAAATTCATTCCCTCAGCAGGTGCGATGAGTACTGGCTCGGCGTTGCCCTGCGACCAATATAATGCCGGGAGTACGATGCCCGGTTCTGGATGGAAGAGGAGGCGTTGCGGTGACGCATGGTTTCCATTGATATCGACTTTGGGCACATCGACTTTGGGTTTAGGCAATTCCGAAAGTGGTCGGATACCGGTGACGTCTCGTACGACCGCGCGTGTCAATTTCGGCCTCTGTGCGGCAAGCTGCCTTTCGTAGTCCGCAAACAGATCGAAAATGGATCGCTCGTCAGGCAAACTGAGAACCTGTCCGTCCGGGGTGACCTGCAGGTCCTTGTCAGTGAGAATGGGGACATTAACTTCCTCAAAAACCTCGATCCGTCGTCCTTGTAGCCAGTGCGCGAAGAATCGCACAGCACCTTCTCGCAACCGCTGGCTGAAGCCGTGTTTCTCATTCGCTTCTATCAGTTCCACGCGTTCCGGATAGCCAAGTAGTGTGTAGGCGCGTTTGGCCTGACGGAACGCTTCCCAGGCACCCTCGATTGGCACGAAATCTTTTGTTGCAGCCAGGATCAGAGTTGGTTTGGGCGCTCGTACCAGGATGAAGTCGGAGTGGTCAAAACCGTCACGAATTTGTGCAAACAGATTTTGCTCGGCATCGCCAGGACCGGGACTTTCATTTTTACGTCGATGCGTGGTCATGAAGCAGCCCGGCGCAGCCGCGACAATGCGTTCGTCATACGCCATCAGATAGCTGGTCAGGTTGCCTCCACCAGAATTACCCGTGCAGCCGATACGTTTGGGATCCACGTCCGATCGGCTACAGAGATAGTCAATCGCTCTCACGCCATCCCAAACCATGTAGCTCCCCAGACTACGTCCCAGCAGAATCGGCGCGACTCCGAGTTCCTGATGTTCGTGGCTCGCGCGGTGAAGCGGCTTTCCTTCCGGTCCAATGAGCTGCTTTCGTTCACCCTGACCTATCGGGTCAAAGCACAGCACAACGAAACCATTTTGAACCAGCAACCGATTTGCCCGCTGATATGAATCGTAGGCTTTACCATTCTCACTGTGTCCAACGGGATGCAGAATGGCGGGGAAGGGGCCTGAGCCGCTGGGTCGATATAAATTGGCTGTCACATGAAAACCGGGCTGACTCTCAAACAGAATTTTTTCAATTGTGAAACCGTTTTCTGTGATGATGCCTGTCACTCGCGCATTGAGAGCTGAGCGTTCTGGCATTTCACCTAATGAGCAGTGCAGGGAATCTCGCCGTTTTTT
>NZ_CALEMX010000102.1 GCF_937910335.1 uncultured Gimesia sp.
ATGATTCGAGCCTGGATCGATTCCTGGCTCAACCCAAATGGGAAATATCGGCTAATAGTGTGAGGCACAGTCTAAGCCACGTTGAATTGTTATCTCGCAGAGAACAATAGATATTTTTCGTGCTTTTCGTGTATTTCGTGGTTAAATAAAATTCTCAATAAACCCGTACTTCACAAATCCGAGCCTGATCCACTCCATTCGTAGCCGTCACAACAACACGTAGCACACTCACCGCCGAGTTCGCGTCCACCGCATGCACACGACGGCGTTGATAATTCCCCATCACCTCAACCAGCGGAATCCAGAGTTCACCGTCCAGTACTTCAACACGATAATCACAGACCGTTTCCGGCTGTGCCTGCCCCCACTGCATCTTGGATGTATAACCATCATGCTGACTCAGAGTCAGGTGCCGATGCAAGCCCGTATCGAAAATGAGCTGAATCTCACACGGCTCTATCGGCGTTTCCCATTCCAGTTGCAGCATCGCCGACAATCCATCCACCGGATCAGACATCCAGCGATGACCGCCCGGTATCGCGCGGCCTTCCGGCGCCCCCGCCGCCCCATGCACGCTCCTCGTCTGTCCTGAAACCACATTCATCGCTGCAAAATCAGCCAGCTCACTGCTGGCTGTGATGGTCGCCGATCGTGCGAAATCCTGAGCATCCAAGTTCACAATACCAACCAGAAAAGCATCATCCCGCAATAACCGTTGCTGAACTTGAGACATCACTGACGCGTTTTCAGCCAGTTCCGCAGGCAACAAATCTTGCTTCACCGCAAAAGCCGCCGCGGTTCCCACACCCTGCCCGATCACCGCACAGGTCGCCATCACGCGTGTCGAAGAAAAAGCAACATGCGTCGCCGAAATATTCCGCCCTGCAAACATCAGATTTTTTCTGTTCTTCGAAACGCAGGCAGAGAGCGGCACATTATAAAGCGCGGGAACCGGATGTTGCGTGCAGGGCTCCAGATCCGGCGCGTCGATCCCTTCCGGCGGATGCAGATCGAGCGACCAGCCGCCAAAGGCAATCGCATCGGGAAAATCACGCGACATTAATAGATCCTGCTCGGTCAGAATATGCTGACCGATAAAACGCCGGCTCTCTCGTTTACCGGGAAGAAATCCAAACCAGTCCAGCGCCCAATGTGCTGCTTTAAACGGATCTGCTCCATCCAGTGTTCCCGGCGGTCCATTCTTCACATGATCCCAAATCCCCATCACAACCGCCAACAGTTCGTCGCGAATCTCTTCGTTCTGTTTAATGGTATCCAGCGTGCCGCCCCACTCGGCCCACCAGTAACCATATTCATGCGTGGGCTGCTCTTCCCCCGGCGTTGCATAGAGACGTAACTTCAAATCGCGTTGCTCAAATTTCCGGGCCCACTCCGGTGCAACAAATGGCATCGGCCGATCATGTCGCCGCGCCTGCATCAGAATCGTGGAACCCAACCGCCGATTGTCCGCCGTTTCAGGAGCCAACGATTCATGAAATTCCTGCTTTCCCTCCCGGCCCTCCATAAACAGCGCACCCGCTTCAGCCGCCAGCCGCCCATCGCCCGTACAATCAATAAAAATTTGTGCGTTAATTGTAAAACGGTCTTCGGTACTCTGTCGTTCGGCAATCGCCTGTTCAATGCGATCACCATTCAACGTAACCGCAGTCACGCTCGTATTCAGCAAAAGTCTCAGGTTGGGTTCTGCCTTACATTTCTCAAATAAGATGAGGTCGAACATCGAAGCCGAACGCTGGGAATTCCGCACACTGTTCTCCAGTCGCAGCTCTTCAATAATCCCCCCTTCGCGGGCCTCGGTCTCGAATTCCGCTCCCCGATCAAAGACCCCCGTTCCATTGGCGCCCACAATATGCATCCGAATTTCACTCGAAGCATTGCCACCCAGAACAGATCGATCCTGACACAATACAACGCTGGCTCCCAACCGCGCTGCCGCAATCGCGCAACAGCACCCGGCCATCCCGCCACCAGCAACCAGGATTTCACAATTCAGTGCGTGATCTTCTAACATCGGGCCTTCATTTTTTCTTGTCTCTGAGTTTGACATGCAGTTTAAATGTCATATAATATTCGTTTATATTGGTTTTTCAAGTACATTCCACTATTTAAGCACTATGTTATGACACTTGTCAGCAAAGAATCCCCGCATTCGTTGACCATGGATCTCTCGGAACGCATCCGCCACCGCATTCAGTCGGCGGAATTTAATGACGGCGATTTCTTTCTTACTGAAGCAGAACTCGCAGAAGAATACAACGTCTCACGCCGAATTGCCCGCGAAGCCGTCAATCGACTGTGCGCTTTGGGACTACTCGAAGGACGCAAACGCATCGGGTTAATCGTCCGGCATCCCGACCCGGTAGAAGTCTGGGCCAACTGCCTCCCTTCGCTGGCCAGATCACAGGAAAAATTGGCGGAACTGGCACAGTTTCGATACGCTTTAGAAGTCGGGGCCGTAGAACTGGCCATCAAAAATGCCAGCGAAGAACAAATCGTTCAGCTGGCATCTCTGGCCGAAAAATTCAAACACATCGCCAATAATAAAAAAGAACGTAAAAAACGCATTGAAGTCGAACGCGAGTTTCACGGCTTGATCCTGAAAATGTCAGGCACTCAACTCATCGCCGACATGCAGAAATTATTATCGACACTCTTTGAAACTTCTTATCCCCCCAGAGAGTCCCCTGTCCTGGAAGACGACGTCAATGACCGCATCATCTGGCAACACTTTGAATTAGTCAGCGCCATTCAAGACCGCGATGTCGAACGGGCACGCTCTGTAATGCGCGCGCACTTGAAATATTTATTGAATTCCAAACCTGATCTCTCCTGATAAATAATTATCATCACTTGTTTTTGAGGCTTTTCAAAATGAAGAAACAGATCCCCCAGTTGATTCAATTTTTTGCTTTAATCTTTTGCTGTCTTCCAGGAACATCAGCACTCCTCGCAGGCGAAGACGCCGCCTTGCCCCAAGTCGAAGTCAGCAACGTTCGCAAAGTCTTCCACAACGGCGAGCACAATGCGTTTACCGATATGATCGAATTCAAAGGCAAATACTATCTGACCTTCCGCACTTGCCCGGGCGGACACATGCTCTTTCCCAGTTCCAGAATTCTGGTCATGCAGAGTGATGATACCAAAACCTGGAAACAGGTCGAAGAATTTTCTGTTCCCAAACGCGATGTCAGAGACCCGCATTTTCTAATCTTCAAAGACAAACTGTTTGTCTACACCGGCACCTGGTACTGTGGCGATGAGCCGCCGAAAACAAGAACCATTAATCAACATCTCGGATTCGGCGTCTGGACAGCCGACGGCACCAAATGGTCAAAACCCACCATGCTCGAAGGCACGTACGGCCATTATATCTGGCGGGCCGCCGCCTATGATGGCAAAGCCTACCTCTGTGGCCGCCGCATCAAACACTTCACAGAGGGTGACAAAGATCGCGCACTCATCGAAACCGCCATTCTGGAAAGTGATGACGGACTCGTCTGGAAAACCGCCAGCCTCTTCAACGAAAAACAGGGCGACGAAACCGCATTCCTGTTCGAAAAAAATGGCGACCTGTTAGCCATCGGCCGCAGCGGATCAAACCCGGCCTGGGTCATGCGTTCGCGATCACCGTTTAAAAAATGGGATCGCAAACAACTCGATCGCTACATCGGCGGCCCCTTACTGGCGAAATGGGGAAAAAATTATCTGGTAGGAGGCCGCCAGAGAAAAAACGGAAAATACGTCACCTCACTCTACTGGTTCCAGAACGACCAACTCCACGAATTCGCCTCACTCCCCAGTGGCGGCGATAACTCCTACCCCGGCTTTCTCTTATTAGAACCCGACCGTGCCTTGATCTCCTATTACTCCAGCCACGAAAAAGACAAAGACGGAAAAACCATCACCGCCATCTATCTGGCCGACCTTAAGTTGAAGAAATAGAAATAATCAAGTACAAGTAAGCCTCGATAACTTTGACACGATATCATCCTGCGAAGGAATACGGGGCTTATGCAACTCAACAACCTGAAAACCGGCATCCTCTTTAAGAACGACATGCCGCACGTCAAAAGCGTGCATGCGTATTTTCCTTCCGTCGCAATCTTACCCGATGGCTCTCTGCTCGGCATGTATATGCTGGGCGAAGCCTTCGAAGCAGACAACCTGCAGGTGCACCTGTCGCGTTCGAACGATCAGGGAAACACATGGCATTATCAGGGACAACTCAATCCCGATACCACAGACCGCACCACATCCACATTCGGGCGCCTGGCTGTTACCCCGGAAGGTGAACTGGTTGCCAACCTGATCCGCCTCGACCGGACAGACCACCCAGGTCAGGGTCTCTGTAACCCAGACAATCTGGGCATGGTCCCGGCCGAATTACTCACTATGCGCTCCCAAGATCAGGGAATTACCTGGACCGAACCGGAAACCGTCACACCTCCGTTAGTCGGCCCGGTATTTGAAATGTGCAGCCCCATCACATTTTTAAAAGACGGCCGCTGGATCTGGCCTACTTCCACCTGGCGCGACTGGGACGGCCATCAGCCCAACGGCAACCGCATGATCGCCTTCGTTTCCGAAGATCAGGGAAACAGTTGGCCCGAGTACTTCGACATCATGCACAGCGAAGCCAACAACCTCATTTTCTGGGAATCGAAGATCATCGAATATCCCGATGGTCGCCTGCTGGCGGTCGCCTGGTGTTATGACGAAGCGGCAAAAACGGATCGCCCCAATCAATATTCCATAAGCCATGATGGCGGCGCCTCCTGGTCGGCACCCGCTTCCACTCAACTGATCGGCCAGACTTTGACATCCCGCCTCTTAGACGACGGCACACTCCTCAATATCTACCGCCGGCTTGACGAACCAGGACTCTGGGCCTGCCACTCGCGATTAGACGAAAACGGAAAGTGGGAAAATCTCGACCAGCAACCTCTGTGGGGACATCAATCGCAGGCAGGAACCACAGCCACCGGCGAAAACATGTCCGAAAATTTCGCAGTCCTGAAATTTGGAGCCCCCCACATCACCCGCCTCCCCGACGGCGATCTATTCGTCACCTTCTGGTGCTACGAACAAAACATCAGCGTCATCCGCTGGTTCCGATTTGGCGTGGAATAATAGAATCTGACTGATTAGTATTGAGGGGATACGGTCAAATAATGAAATGCAGATGAACCTCCCGTTGACTGGCTGTCTTAGTTTGGTACGATTTTTTTCGTATCTTGAAGCAGATGAATTCCCTAGACATCAGATCTGGAATAATTCTGAGAATAACTGGTTAGATGACAATAGAAAGTCAGGAAATGTGCCCTGAGTGCAATCAATTTGGCGCACCGGTTGACATCTTGAATAGCAATGAAATGGGCATACTCCATGAGAAGCTATTCTTCAACGGTGTCAAACCGGGTCTTTTAACAATTCTCGATGGGTCACTTCAATATGGCGATGACATTGAGTGTACTTTGGAATGTCAAAAATGTGGCCAAAAGTTTGAGTTATATTGTAACATTTATCATGGACGCGGTGGATACTTCAGACCGGCCACATAAAAACAAGTTAACTGAAAGGCAACAGAAAGAAACAAGCGGTTTTATGAACGAATTCTACGGCCAGACGAGATTTTCTCTTTACGCGAAGCTACAATTACCAGTGAATTGAATCAGTCTACCTGACAACCATTTCATTGAAAGTAACCTCACGATGAATCACCAAAGAGCGATTAGTAAAATACTCGGAATCTCTCTCATACTTTTCATCCTGCAAGTCGTTCCCACAGTGACGTCTGCTGCGGAACCCGCCATTCAAATCGGGACATTCTCGGTCGATATTACTCCAGAATTGAACCAACCGATTGGCATGGGTTTTATTCCTATCCCCAAAACCGTGGAGCATCCCTTGTTAGCCAAAGGGATTCTACTAAAACAGGGAGATCACGCTTACGTACTCTGTGCCCTTGACTGGATGGAAGTGCATAACGAATCGTACGACTTCCTCAGAGCAGAAATCGCCAAAACCGCAAATACTACTGCATCCTGTGTCGCCTTGCAGTGCCTGCATCAACATACCGGGCCAGCCATCGATTCCACCGCGCAAAAAATTCAATTCCCCACTAAGTCTCCCCGACAAACGGCCTCTCTTAAATATGAACAGGAGGTCGCCCGAAAACTACAGGCCGCCATTAAAAAAACATCCCAGAATTTAACAACCGTCACACACATGGGAACCAGCAAATCCAAGGTCGACCGCGTCGCTTCCAACCGACGCATCAAACAACCCGATGGTTCTATCAAAGTCCGCTCCAGCAAGTCCACAGATCCCGACTTACAGGCGGCTCCCGAAGGTATCATCGATCCCTGGCTCCGCACACTCTCGTTCTATTCACAAACAAAACCGCTGGTGCAGATTCACTACTACGCCACGCATCCTCAAAGTTTTTACGGCGACGCCCGCATCAGTTACGATACAGTGGGAATCGCTAGAGAACAGCTGCAACAGAAAAGCAACGTCTTCCAGGTGTACTTCACAGGCTGTGGCGGAAATACCGCAATGGGCAAATATAACAATGGCTCCCGAAAAGCCCGTGATGAATTGACGAGCAGACTCATGCAGGCCATGGATGGCTCCCTGGATCATATCAAGCGAACACCCATCGAACCTCTTCAATGGCAAACAGTCGATGTAAATTTCCCCGTGCGACGCGCACCAGAATTCCTGGAAGACCGCAATCGGCAAATCCTGGCGAACGAAAAATCAAAGTATTCTCAAGTCATCAAAGCAGCCATCAACCTGGCCTGGATCGAACGTGCTAAAAGGAATGAAACCATCGAATTCAGCTGCCTCTCGTTCGGCAAAGTAAAAATCCTGCATCTGCCCGGAGAACCCTTCGTCGAATTTCAGCTGGCCGCGCAAAAACGGCATCCGGAACTCTCCCTCTTCGTCGCCGGTTACGGTGATTGCGGCATGAGTTACATCGGCACCGACGTTGCCTATTCAGACCGGGGAGGTTACGAACAAACCTGGTCCTTCATCGATCCCAGCGAAGCATTATTCCTGGATTCCATGTCGCAATTACTGACAGGTAAAGGAAAAGACCACTAAGCTAACAAGCAAGTTCCCTAATCGAATGACCCGCTCACTTCACAACAGCTTTATGAAATGACGGAATTCGACTTCGGTTGTCGGTGACAAGCCCCTCTGCAGGCATTACCATTAATAGACTTGATCACCCATCAGACACTCACTGAGGACCCTCCATGAAATTCCTGCCCGCCCTCGTTATTTTCGTCAGCCTCTGTTTGTCATCCGGTAATGCAGTGGCTGACTGGACTCAATTTCGCGGAGACGCAGCCCGCACCGGCTACACTAAAGAGCCCTTGCCCACACGCATGGAATTACAGTGGTCGTTTAAAACGAAAAACACTCCGACTCCCGCATGGCCAACACATACCCGCATTAAATTTGACGAAGTCTTTCAGCCCGTCATCGCGGAGCAAACCGTTCTGTTCGGCAGCTCATCTGATGATCAACTCTACGCTCTCGACTTGAAAACGGGACAGCTCAAATGGAAATTCTTCACCGAAGGCCCCATCCGCTTCGC
>NZ_CALEMX010000103.1 GCF_937910335.1 uncultured Gimesia sp.
CCGTATAGATAAAAGGCTGTGCCCGAAAGGCAAGCCAGGAGCAGAAACAGGATGGGAGGAATATAGGAATATTTTTGGCTCATTGAATTGACTCCAACAGAGTCTGGCTGGGAACAACCAATCGATCGTCGGGATGCTGTTGTATCATTTGTTGTAATAACGCAGCTGCCCTTTCAGGATCACCTGATTCCAGCAGGATCCGGGCTTTCGCGTACTGTGTCTCACTGTCAGTAGTTGAAAGGAGATTGATGGCAGCTTCCCAGTTTCCCCGTGCATAATTCTCAATCGCTTTTTCAAATGTGTCGGGAAACTGTTGCGATTCTGCGAGATCTCTAATGATCGGCCCTGTCAGATCTAAAGCACGATCATATTCTTCTGCTGTTTTATTATAAGTCAGCAATCTTAAATCGCTGGGATTTCCTGTGTCCAATTTTTCCTGATAGGCCAGTTCTTGCTGGCAGAGTTGAAATTCTCTCATCACTTCTGGCGTATGGTAGTCTTGCAATAAAGGGCGCAGAACCCGCAAAGCGGCAGTGTAAAGTTTCATGGCACGAAATGTTTTCGCCTGTAGCAATGCGGACTTCATGTTCGGGTCACCGGTTATGATACCCCACCAGTCGGAACATTCAGGAGTACCAGAGGGAGAGGGCAGTGAAAAGATCCATTGGCCGCGGTTCAGAAAATCTTTGACGGGTAACAACTTTACAATTAAAGGGCTGCTTAAAATTTCGCCGGACCAGCCAAACGGTAAAACTGAGGCATCGACAGACATTGGCTGCCAACGGCTGTTGATCAACGCGCGGATTGTTTTTGAATCTCCATTAGGGACTAACAGCAATTGGCAATTTCTGTTTTTTAATCGAATCCACCAGCCTCCCCAGCTTCCATTTGATCGGGGTTTTTGAAATTCCCAACCATTGGATAATTCCTGATTCAGCGAAAGTTCTTCAAATAGTCTCCCTTGCAGTAGCGCTTGCCTGAGCGTTCTGACAGGTCTGATTTTACGATCTGGTTTAATCCAGCTTAGCATACCCGTGGAAGCAATACCCATACAATGCCCTGTTCCTTCATAGTCGATGGGGCCTATTGTCTGGTTCAACAAAGTGATATCTAATTCCGGTGCAATTCCCCAGCCTAATCTTTGTGATTGTCCGGGCAAAACACCTGATGCGGCTTTCCAGCTCAAAAACAGAATCCCCAGAATTAAAAATAATCGTCCCAGTGCCGGGGGGACGTTTTGTTTGAGATTGAGAAAATTAATAGGGACTTGTTTGCTTAGCATGCAATGCCCTAAAAGGAGAGTTATGCCGATGATGCAGGGGGGTAAACTGTCATAGTTCATCCAGCCGGGAATGGCAAAGACGAGAAATGCGACTGTTTCAATCCAACTGGTTGAATATAAGATCAGAAACAGGGCAGTCCCTATCGTCATGACGCCGAGGCTGATGACTTCGATTGTGGCACCATTCTGAAATGTGGGATGCCAGACGGTCAAGGCAAGAAGTTGATTGTCATAAAATAAAACCGGCAAAATTTGAATCAGTGAATCGTAGGGAGTATACCATCCGCGGGGAGTGATCATTAGCGCGATGAATGAAGTTAGAATGAGCAGACTCAACTTTTTGCGACGTTGAACATTTTGCTTCTGATTTCCAGGCAGGCAGGGAATGATTACAACAACTGCCAGTCCCAACAGGCAGAGCGGAGAACTATTGGCCCAGAGAACCAGCAAAAACAAGATCGATAGTATTTTCTTTCTGTCTGGTTCACGGCTCCATCGTTCTGTCAAAATCCACGTCAGGTAAAAAAACCAACAATCAAGCAGCCGGGGTGTTGGTTGCCAGCCAGTATTTGCGGCCATCAAAGCGAGCACAACGATGAAAAATGAGATCCAGTTTAACTGTTCTTCAAATCGTTTCAGCAAAAAATAGAGGAGTAATCCTACTGCGACGAATTTTAATAGCATCAGTCCCGAAAATCCTGCCAGTTGATAGGTCAGGTAAAACGGGAGTCCTCCCAGCCAGTCTGCTTCCGCGACAGGTGTTCCTGCGGTTAAAATTAGGCCCGGCGGAGCCAAGTCAGATGTCACAACTCTTCCACGACTCAGTTGCCACCAGATTTCTGAAGTGGAGACAGGGGTCAGAACAAAGCTTACTGTTAGAATGAGCAGGAGAAATCTGCGTAGTCGCCAGTCATTCGTTGATAATTCTTGTTCCGTCATGTGGCGCAGTACTGTGAATGGATCCTATGCAGGAAAGGTTGCTATTAATGCGAAAGTTGTGCCATCTGCATTTATTATATCTCCATGAGTGAGGTATGAATATGCTTGTTTTTATGCAAGCTGCAGAGAATTGATGATTCTCGCGTGATGAGCGCTTGCGTTAAGTGCTCTTGAAATACTGTATGACACATAATTATGCATCAAATAGAAAAGCCCGGTCGATTAAACGACCGGGCTACGGGGAAATTATTTTAAACAGAAATCAATGACATTTTATTTCGCCAGTTTTTTGATCTCATCGCTCGACAAAACGCGATCAAAAATGGCGATTTCATCCAGACGACCTTCCCAGTTCGACTGGTTATCCGTTCGACCTCCGAGGAAGAGCTGTTCCAGTAGTGGTCCTTCAGTTCCGGGAGCCGATTTGATTTCAATTTCGGGTTTGCCATTCAGATAAACTTTCACCATTTGTCCATTGCGTACTAAAGTGACCTGATTCCAGGTCCAGCGTTTGACGGCAGTTTTGCCGGCGTGCAGTTTGCGATCGGTTCCGTTCATGTAAACCAGTTTTCCGGGGAATTGCGTTCCTCCGACGCCCAAGTGGTCGCCATAAGCGGCGAGTCCATTGTTGGGACCTTGAGAAAACATCCAGCCGCTGATTTCCCGGGCATCGAGAGGAATTCCGTTCCAGATCCAGAGTGAGACAGAATACTTATCTTTCAGATCATTGACGCGTGCCTGCAATCGATTCCCGGCAAAGTGGACGGCTCTGTTAGTTTCATCTGGCGAGCAGAACGCTTTGGAACGGGGGCCTTCCAGGAAGTAGGCAATCGCGGGTTCATAAAATGCATCGCGCTGATTTCCAGATGAGTCTTTTGCACGGGGGCCGATAAACTCATCCAGACGCCAATAAGCGGCTGGCTTCATGGAAAGAATGGTGGTCACGGCATGACCACTATATTGCTGATAATTTTTTCGAGGTTGGTTAGATACCTTTTCGAGTAATTCCAAATCCGACTCTACAATTTTGGGTTCGGCCATGACTTCCAGTCCAGCGGAACGGGCAGCCCAGGTGTTATAGCCTCCCAGCAAATGCTGCTCTGGTGGCGGAATATAACCGTCTCCTCCATTGGCAAGTTCGATCACCATCGTTTTGCTTAACGGGCTCTGCAGCTTCAGTTTTAATCCGGTTAACGCATAGGTTTCATTTGGTGTTGTTGTAATGGCGATATCGCCAATTCGAAGTGCCTGCGTGACGACTTCCGTTGACTGTCTTTCGTGTAGGATAATTTGCTCGAGAGCATAAACTTCCTCGCTTGTCTTGGGAAGGCGATCACCTATTTCTTTTACAATGCGGTGTGCCCATTCCAGGAGTTGTTTAGTGGGTACACGATAATTGAGCTGCAGTCGATTTTCGGCCATTTCAATATCGGCGTCCTTGCGATATTTGATATTTTTGTAAACATCAGCAGTGATATTGATCAGTCCCTGTGAATATTCTTTAATGTCATCTGTAAACGCCCATTGATCACGAGGTTTTGTGTAATCACGACGATAAATATCTCCGCTGCAGCCGTGTGACATGATAGCTACAAACTGTGGCGCATCTTTTCCAACTGTTTTACCAAGCTGTTTCTGTAAGCCGTTGCAGTACAAACCGAAATAATCGGCACTCAAGTCACGGTCACCAAAATAGTGCATTGAGAAATTTGCCAGCAGTGCGATCGGACGTCCATCCAAAGCCTGGAACGAAATTAGAGATAGATCAGGATCTTCCGGGCCCGATTCACCGATGACATTATCCCAATTTGCACCAGCGTGCATGGTGGCTCGCACGGTGGGATTGCCGAACGGGTCATTGGAGATACGATCAGGTCGTTTGATCCAACGTCTAAGTGCAGTGAATTTTGCTGCATTTCCAACACCCCAGCCTACCTGAGCCGGTTCGAGATTTGCTTCGGCTTTTACGATGGCATCGACGAGTTTTCCTCTGAGGTAGGGAACGTAGTCTGGATCAGCGTTTGTTCCCAGGCATGCCAGGCTGGAAGGTGCGGTGTGTGTATGTGTGGCAGAGATCAACATATGGTCGGCTCGGATTTTAGTCCGTAACGCTGCCAGCTTCTTGACTTCATCTAATACCGGGCGGGCTAACATGCAGCTGTCGACCACGACAATTGCCAGACGTTCTTCACCATCGGCGACGACAATCGCGCGGGCATTGACTTTCGTGTTGACCTTAGTGACGGATCGGCTGGTCATGCTGCCGTTGACGAGTACCGGAAATTTGGTGGGAGTGACGTCAACGATCGTCGCACCAACTTTGAGTTCCGCGTATGCTTGAGTGGGAAGAAAAATAATGAGGCAGGAGAGCAGGAGGGAGGCAAAAATCGGTTTCATACGATCAGATCCTTTTTGAATGTCAGCCAGCTTTGGGTTTTTAAAATTATCTCTGGTCTATTGAATATAACTACTCACAAAACAGAAAGAAATGGAGATAATTAAAGTTCTTTATAAAAAAGAACGGCCTTTTTCAAATTGAAATTCTGCGAAAGCGCAATCTGAAATGATATCGAAGAGTATTACTTGATGTGACAATCCTGAATGAACTTTACGATTCTCGTAAATCTTCAGAGTCGATGTAGATCGATTTGAGGAAGTGTGGATTGCAAATCGCCAGGAAAACCAGATCATCCTGGCCGATATTGGTGATGCGCTGGTCGATCATGGGGGGAATGCGAACGACATCTCCCGGGAAAACTTCAACTGGATCATGATCGCCGACTTCGACCTTTCCTGTGCCCGAGAGCATGATGTAGCGTTCAAACGTATCTTTCAATCGATGAAAGCGGGTGGTTCTGCCGGGTTCCACACGTGCGCGTGCGATGGAGACTTCGGGGTCGACGTCTGCTTGAGACATTTCGAGAATATAGCAGCCTTCTTCAAAGTAGTATTCGTTCTCTTCCTGGGGGCGGGTGACATGTTCCATGCTGTCAGTTCCTTAAGAGAAGGGGGGCTTCGGGATGTTGTGGGATAAAAAATGCGTGTACTTGAATTCAAAAAATGAGTACGTGTAGAGCGAAGATCGAAATCAATGGTTTCCTGATGCGAAAAGAATCAAGTCAACTCTGACAAAATGCCATCGCCGCAGAAATTTGGATTTCCAAAGGTTTTCACTCGGTGTCCCATGCCGTGTGCTAAGGACATTAAGAATCGATTGTGTGGAATGTTTTTAAACTGAAGTGACTGTCCCATTTTGAAGTCCAGGCCTTTACCTACGAGTACAAGAGGAACATCGTTTAAAGTGTGAGAGTTCCCTTTGCCCAACTCGTTTGTCCAGACGACGAGCGTGTTATCCAGCAGTGTTCCTTCTCCGTTAGGCTCGGGTGTTTTATCCAGTTTGTCAACCAGATACGCTAGCTGCTCACAGAACCATTTATTGATTTTGGTCAGTTTGTCCTGTGCGTCCTGATCTTTATCCGGTTTATGAGACAGGGAGTGGTGCCCATCATTAATGCCGAGCCACTTCATGCGAGCTTGTCCTACCGAGTTGGTGTACTGTAAAGTAGCGACACGGGCCATATCATTCGCCAGGCTGTTGACCATCAGATCAATCTGCATTTTGCTGGTGACAGGCATATTATCGTTATCATTTTTGATGCCGATTTCCTGAATGGGCACTTCCACGCTCAGCTTTTGTTTCTTGCCTGCTTTGAGTTCGCGTTCCATTTCACGAACATATGATTCGTGTTCTTCTAGAAGTTGCCGGTCCTCACGACTTAATTTCGTACGAACTTTTTTCAGGTCTTCTCTTACATCATCCAAGATGCTGGCTAGACTTTTCTGGTCTTTCATTCTCCCATAAATTTTTTCGAACATTTGATAAGGATCATCAATCGGGGCAATTGGTTTGTTGGAACCGGCGTAGACCATGCGCGTCCAGGGGTCGGCACGATCGGGAACATTGACGCCAAACTCGAGCGAGCCGAATCGTGTGCGTGTTTCAGGTTGACTTTGTAGAAAGCGTTTGATTTCCTGATCAACGGAGTGGCCACTGGCCCAGCCAGCGGGTGTGTGCGAACCGCCCTGGATATTCCCGGGTAATAATTCAATGCCCGTCAACAGGCAACTCATGCCTCGCATATGGCTGTCGCCATCTCCTCGAACCCGGTCTGCAATTCCTTTGATGACCAGCATCTGATCCTGATACGGTTTCAGAGGCTGCATGGATTCTTTGAGTTCGAACTTATTCCCCACTTCATCGGGCCAATAAGTTTTGGGCACGATGCCATTGGGGCTGAACATTACAATCAGACGCTGTTTGCGAATACGTGTATCAGCGGCCAGGCCGAGACTCGGTAAATGCATTACCAGTGGCAAGACAGCCGTTGAGAGCCCCAGCTCTTTTAAGAATGCTCTTCTGGATTGAAATGACATATGATAGCTCTTTCTCAGGAATGCGGTTGGTGCAAGGTGGCAACCAGCATGATCTCGATCAATAGTTGTTGAATATTATAACCGGAATTTTCAAATTGGGTGGTTAATTTATCACGGATATTTTCGCCATAGGCATTTATGGGCTGTTTGACAGCCTGATGGAAAAGCTGGTCTACAAACGCAGCATGGGCGTGCCTGTCATTGGCAATGTATTTTGCCAGATCGAGGGCACCATTGAAATTCACGGTTTCACCAGTGGTTGAAACCAGGACAGTAGCGGCATTTATGGGTTTTTGGACTTCTTGTTCTCTATATCGTCCAATCGCATCAAAGTGCTCCAAACTAAAACCAAGAGGATTGATGATGTTGTGACATGACATGCAGGCCGCCGGTTTTGTGATTAAGGTGACTTTTTCGCGTGTTGACATGCCTGGTTTAAAATTGGCATCTTTAAACTCGGTCGCTTGTGGTGGCGGTTTTAAAGTTCGTCCCAGTAAGCGACGCGTGACAAACACTCCACGGTGAATGGGAGAACTTAAATCATGGTAAGCGAAGTTGGCCATCAGGTACGGGTGTGTGATTACACCGGCGCGTTTATTTTTATCGAGGGTCACTTTCTGGAAATCCGGACCAGCGGGTAGTTTGACCTGATAAACTTTAGCCAGTCGTTCATTTAGATAAACATAGTCAGCTAGTAGTAACTGGCGATAATCAGAGGCACTATTCCAGACAACATCATCGAGGAACAGATCAAGCGAAGTGCGCAAATCAGCGACAACCAGTTCGTCAAAATCCGGAAATAGCGTTTTGTCTTTGGCTAGTTCCTCTTTTTCATCTAATTGTAACCAGTGATGAAAGAAGTAACGGATTTTGGATTTTGCACGCGGATCTTTAAGCATGCGTTCGGCCTGACGTCTGACCTGATCGGGTGTCTTCAGTCGTCCTGATTTTGCAGCCTCAAAGAGTTGCTTGTCGGGCATGGAATCCCATAAGCCGTAAGAGAGCCGGGAAGCGATTGTGTTGGCATCGACCGATTTATACTCGCTGTCCAGATAAAGGAACCGGGGTGATTTTAATACCAGCAGAATGATGCGTTTGACGGCTAACTCAATATTTGATTCCTGTTGAAAATGTTGCGCGACAAAAAAAGTTTTCTCATCCTGGGTAAGTGGACGCCGAAATGCCAGTTGGGCAAAATACTGACAGAAACGTTTGATTTTTTCAGTGCGATTTTTGTCGTCCTTTTTTACCCCCGCCAGCCGATCCAGATGCTTGATGACTAACGTCATGATTTCGAGGGCAGCAGTTGTGTTTGCTTCATCCCAGGATTTGGAGACAGCGCTGCCGCGCTCGTAACCAGAGACGCTGTCATCGGCTGGAAAGTTGGTGGAACTGATGAACGTGCCCGGAACCTGTTGCGGAACCAGATTACGCTGCGGGATGATTTCCTGTGCTTTATGTGGTGGCTTCCACTCTAGAATGACAGATGATGATTTGTCTTTGTATTTGAATAGATGCAAGCGTAACGTATAAGGCTTGCCTCCTAGTAATCGGATGGTGGCGCGATGTTCTTTGGGGCTTCCCTGGGAACTGACCCATTCATCGATAATCGGATCTGTTTTATTAACCCATAAACGTGCCCCGTTTTCTGTTTTCAGGATAAATTCATAATCGCCGGTTTCTTCAGCGAGAACGGAGCCTTCCCATTTGATGGAAAATTCTTCTGCATTGGTAATCTTCTCTACGGGTTTTTTGGTTCCAAACTGGAAGTTCACAAGGGGATCAATTTGCTTTAAAACTCTTTTGTCTCTACGCATATTTCGGCTATTGTAATACTCTGCGCTGAGCCCCCGCTCTGTGTTCGTAACTTTGGCGTTTCCCAGGAAATATGACATCAGGTCGGCTGTTGTGCATAGATACTGACGCACGGTTAAGTGTGATAATTGTACACGCGCGGTATCAGTGGCGGCCCCTGAGTGATTTGTATAGAACCGATTGAATACATATAACGCCACCTGTTCTGCCTGTTTGCCCTGGCAGAGTTCCGGATCTTCTTCCGGCATCGTTTCTTCAATGAGTGTGGTCAGTTCTGCCAGACTTTTTCTGCCGTGAAAAGGATTGGCTTTATCTGTTACACCCTGACCTTTGGCTGCGTGGCACTCGATACACATTTTCTGGTAAATCTGTTTTCCCGCGAGCGGTTTTGGTTCTGCAGCGTTCACCGTGATCTGAAAGCCCAGGAAGTAAAGGCAGCCGATGAGACTAAGCGATGCTAGTCGAAACCGAAACAGGCCATGCTTTAGACTGGAGCTCATATTTCTCATCACATTAATCAGACAGGAAAAACAGGTGGGAATTGACAGTGCTCTTCCGGTGGAGGGTAACTCATCTTGATGGCTTACTGTGCGGCGAAGTTCATCGCGCCAAAGTTCATCAATGGAATGTTATAATTTTATTGCGGTCAGATTGCTGAGTCAAGCAGGTCGTGTTTTCACAAGCCCTGTTATTTTATGAACTTAGTTAAGGAACCGGGGGCAGTGAAGCAGTGTTTTTTCGGCCTCATTCAGATCTACGTTAATTGGGTCTGATAGGGCGTTTCAGAAAAAGAATGGTCCCCGGAACAGCCATAGAAAAACTGTGAGATGCAGAGGGAAGTGCGTTAGATCTGGCGCAAGGGAATCGAGTAGAGAATTAGAGTCAGGTTAAATGAGTTTATTTGGAAACGAGATTAAAATCTGCTTGATTCGATCCATTTTTAACTTCGAATTTGAGTACCGATTTCACATTATAGATCAATGGTACTTTCTTCTCAAACGAGATGATTCGGACAAAGTGATTACCGATCG
>NZ_CALEMX010000104.1 GCF_937910335.1 uncultured Gimesia sp.
ATGAAAGCGGAAAACTTTGCCAAAGCGCGACGTTATCTTTGTTTGACGTTTCTACTCGCCTGTGTCTTTTTAGGCATCAAGACATACGAATATTACGGCAAATTTTCACATGATATTCTGCCGGGACATATTCCCGAAACACCACGCATGGCAATCGATAAATCCATGCGGGAAATGAAGCAGGTTGTTGACAGCCGCACGATTGCATTAGCGAATTTCAAACTCCCGGCAAAATCAGAACCTGCGAAAACTGAAGAATCGGTTGAGCTAGCAGGTGTTACTGATGAAAAAACAAAAGAAATCACTCCGCCTGTTGAGATACTGAGACAAAAACTGCAAGCCGAACTGGCAGCGCCAGATACATCCGAGTCACGCAAAAAAGAACTCGTCGCTTTCTTCGCCCTCGAGACCAAATTTCGGGATTTAAATAAACGCGCCCTTAATGAATCAATTACCCTAACAGAAATGAATCAAGAGCTTGATACGCTCAGGAAAAATCCCGACTACGGCGCTTTCCTCGCACCTGTGCATCACCTGCAACCCATAATTTACGGAAACCTGTTTGCCTCCGTTTACTTCCTGCTGACCGGCTTTCACGCTCTGCATGTCGTCATTGGTATGATCATGTTTGTAATTGTGTTGATTCAGGGAAAACGATTATGTGAGAAATGGAATGACTACGTCGAAAATATTGGCTTGTATTGGCACTTTGTTGACCTGGTCTGGATCTTCCTCTTCCCACTGATTTATATTATTTAACCGAGTTAAACCATCTGAGTTCGCGTGTAAAACCACTAACCGCAACAGTCCTGTTTTCTTCTTGAGACCGAGAGTAATCAGTAAGATGTCTGAACAACAATCTCACTCATACGTCAAATATTCCACGATCTTTTTCGCCCTCTGCATCTGCACTGTGCTTTCGATTCTTTTTGATTTCATCGACTTACGCGAAAAAAATTTCCTGGGTTTAAATGGCGTCGTTTTACTGTCCTTAGTGGTACTTTCCATTGCCTGTGCCAAGGCACTGTTCGTCATGATTTATTTCATGCACTTGAAGTTCGAAGGAAGATGGAAGTACGTGCTACTCAGCCCGACGATCATTTTGGCGATGGGACTTACAATTGCAATGACTCCCGATATCGGCATTCATTACTATGTGGATGAATCGCCACAAGTTGACTACCTTAAACAGGCACAGCAGGCAACTCCTGAAAGTGGACCTGCTAACAACGCCGAAAAAAGTCATGTTGAGTAATCCAAAAATCCAGGAAACCATTACCGCATCCCGTATCAGTCTTGCTGAGATTTCCCATAACTATGGTGAACGGCGTGCCCTCAATCAGCTCAGCTTCGAAGTTCGTCCCGCTGAAATCTTTGGCTTACTCGGCCCGAATGGCGGTGGAAAAACAACCCTGTTTCGATTGCTTTCCACTTTACTCCCACTGCAAACCGGCTCTGCAACCATTGCAAACTACGATCTGGCAACACAAGCAACACAGATCCGCAATCTAATTGGAGTCACTTTTCAATCACCCAGTCTGGATGGCAAATTAACCGTGCAGGAAAACTTGAAACATCAGGCACACCTGTATGGAATTTCTGGCGCAGCAATGTGGAACCGTATCGAAAATGCTCTACAACACCTGGGACTGACCGACCGCAAACATGATCTGGCAGACTCCCTCTCAGGCGGTTTGAAACGACGCGTCGAAATTGCGAAAGGTTTATTACACGCGCCACAAGTATTATTACTCGATGAACCCAGCACAGGCCTCGATCCGGGCGCAAGACATGACCTCTGGACATATCTGAAACAGTTACAACAACAAGATGGCGTGACCATTTTAATTACGACGCATTTAATGGAAGAGGCAGAACACTGCGACCGCCTGGGAATTCTTCATCTGGGAGAACTCGTGGCAGTGGGAACTCCCGATGAATTACGCGCGTCCGTCGGCGGCGATTGTTTGACCATTCATTCTGAGAATCTGGACATGCTGCTCGAAAAAATGACAGAGAAGTTCGGCGTCGCTCCCCAGATTGTTAACAACAGCCTGCGATTAGAACATCCACGCGGACACGAATTCCTCAAAGATCTGATCGATGCATTTCCGGAACTTGTCAGCTCAGTTTCACTCGGCAAACCGACATTGGAAGATGTTTTCATTCACGAAACCGGTCATCAATTCTGGCATGAGGAGCAGACGTTATGAATCGACCAACGTCCACATTGCCACTCCCGCCGATCGGGCCATTCAAACGATTTCTATTACCTGTCTTCACGCTCGCACAGCGTGAAATCGTCCGTTTCTTGCGACAAAGAACCCGAGTCACAGGTGCCCTGGTACAGCCGATTCTATTTTGGATTCTGTTCGGGGCAGGCTTGCGAGGTTCTTTCAAGCCACCCGAATGGGCGGCTTCAGGCATGACCTATCAGGAATACTTTTTTCCTGGCGTGACGGTGATGATCTTAATGTTCACAGCCATTTTCTCCACGATCTCGATCATCGAAGATCGAAAAGAAGGCTTCCTGCAAGGTGTATTAGTCTCTCCCATTCCCCGTATCTCTATTGTGCTCGGAAAATTACTCGGGGGTACGATTCTGGCCGTTTTACAAGCTGTCCTGTTTATTTTTCTGGGACCGCTCTTAAAAATTGTGGGATTAGCGCCCGACTTCCAAACGGGAATCACCATAGCCAGTTTGATACCATTGATCCTGTTTCTGTTCCTGCTCGGCTTCAGCCTAACCGCTCTCGGCTATCTGATCGCTTGGCCTATGGAATCCACACAAGGCTTTCACGCGATCATGTCGGTCTTTTTAATGCCAATGTGGTTGCTCTCCGGCTCTTTTTTCCCGGCAGCAGAATCTGGCTGGCTCTCCTGGATCATCCGTGCCAACCCCTTAACGTATGGTGTCACAGGTCTACGCCGCATTCTGGCTCCGGAATCCAGCCTGACCAGCGCACCGGGAAACCCTTCGATGATTGTCTGCCTGACGGTTACGATACTCGTGTGTATAATATATGTAACAATTGCTGTCTGGATGACCCAACAACGATCAACCAGAAATGCTCGATAAGT
Source organism: uncultured Gimesia sp. (assembly GCF_937910335.1). GTDB lineage: Bacteria > Planctomycetota > Planctomycetia > Planctomycetales > Planctomycetaceae > Gimesia. The sequence goes on from NZ_CALEMX010000104.1 coordinate 3,082, forward strand.
TAACGCATACAAATATTGAATCATTTGATATCTGAATAAAGAATTTTAGAATGAACGAAACACAACCTACACGACGCATTCCCCGGATTTTTATAGTAGCGCTCTGGCTACTGGTCGCCATCAGTGCTTTTGCCACCTGGAATTTAAAAACCCAGCGTGATCTGGCGCTAGAACAAAGGGAGTTAGAGCAAACGGCTGCCCAAAAGTCAGGCCTTGTTAAGGAAGAAGGACTAACTGGATCAGGCGACATCACAAACGATACTCTCAAAATTGCCAAAGGCCCCATCTGGCCTGAAGAGGGCATCGAAGACTTCTCACTGACGGAACGTAGCGGCCGCACTATAACCAAAAAAGATCTGCTCGGAAAACCATGGGTCGCATGTTTTGTCTTCACACGTTGCGCAGGTCCCTGCCCTCGTGTTTCGCTCCAGTTTTATCAGCTACAGAAAGACTTGAAAGATCTCGATTTCAAGCTGGTCACATTTACCGTCGATCCCAAAAATGATACACCTGAAGTGTTAACACAGTATGCAGAATCGGTGGGCGCAGACCCGAAAAAATGGCTCTTTCTAACGGGTGATCAAAGCAAAATTTATCATCTGATTGAAAAAAGTTTTCTAATGCCCGTTCAGGAAAATACAGGAGCTGCCCGCCAACCCGGTTTCGAAGTCATCCACACCACGAATGTAATGCTGGTCGATAAAAATGGTCGCGTACTCGGAAAATACAACGCCGGCAATGATGAAGAGATGGCGGCACTTAGAAAAGCCGTTAAGAAAGAAATCAAAAAAGACGAAAAGAAATCGAACACGAATAAACCAGAAGAGGATACCAAACCAAAACCAGTGACGCCTCCCCAAGCAGGCATGATTTCACTAAGTCCCTTATTCTCTCACCACATTTCCCGTATGCTCTCCTCGGCCCTGATTGCTCAAACAGATATAGAACCACCAGTCGAAGAGAAAGAGCTCCTCCCGGAGGCAGCCGCTGTGAAGCAGGCCCCTGCCTGGGTCCTACAACTTCCTGCCGTCAATGCCACCTTGAACGGATTAGCGACGATACTACTAATGGTCGGCTATTGGTTCATTCGCAATGGCGAAAAGGAAAAGCATAAAAAAACCATGTTGACCGCGTTTGGAACGTCGATTCTGTTCCTGGTTTTTTATCTGCTCTACCACTTTGCTTTGCAAAGTTACACGGGAAATGCTTCACGGAAATTTGAAGGGGAAGGCGCCATCAGAACCGTGTATTACATCATTCTGATCACGCACGTTGTACTGGCAGCAGCGGTTCCCATACTGGCCTGGGTGACCATTCGTCGCGGGTTGAAAAAACAGTGGGAAGCACACCGCCGCATCGCCAAAATCACGTTTCCGATCTGGCTTTATGTCTCCATTACCGGCGTGGTGATCTATTTTATGCTTTATCACTTTAACGGTAATGCCTGACTGGTGAACACTAATCAGTTTGAATTTCGTACGGTTTTTGTTATCGTTTAAGAGATCATTACAGTTCGTTACAAGAGTTTTTAAACATGTTCAAACGATTCACATTCATTCGATTCTGTTTACTGGCAATCGTGATGCTGGGCTCATTTAGTGCGCCCTCTGCAATCAACAAAGCTGCCGCCTGCCCGATGTGTAAACAGTTGAACGATACCGACGATAATAAACCGCGCGCTTACATGTATAGCATTACATTCATGCTGACCATGCCGGCGATTATCTTCTCCTGTTTCGGTGTCGCCTTTTATCGCATGAATCGCCGGGAACAGGCCACGTTGCTCGAAAACGAAAACAGCCGGAACCCGCATGCGAATGATGCAGATTCCGGCTTGAATGAGTGATCATCAATCAATGGATTGAAAACTAATTCAATTTAATCTTTGTCGGCGTGGTGTATTCCAGACAGTCGCAGCTGACGGAGCGGGAACAAAAGCTCCTTTTGCCGATGCCGTTCTTGCAGGAGAGTCATCATACGCAGATTGTGTTTTGATGTAGGCATTCTGTGACGGAATCGTCTGCCATTCTGAATTAGCCTGTGCTTGCGGCATCTGAAGTACCGCCGGGTTGGGTGCCAATACGGGACCCGAACTCGCATAGGAAGGACTTGTCGTTCCCCCCCAGGCAGCAACAGGTTGCGCTGCCAACGTTGGAGCAAGTGTCGGATACGCTCCTAGATCTAATGAAGTGGAAGACATCGGGGATGGCACCGGAACCGTAGAAGGAACAGGTGTCGTAGAAGGAGTGGAAGGAACCACATAAGGTTGTAGTGTCGGTCCCGAATTCATTATCGAAGGCTGTGCTCCCATACAATCCGTACAAGTCGATTGTGGTGCCATGACTCGAACACGGCGTCTCACTTGATAAGGCTGCCTCACATAACTGGTCTGTTGACGATATTCTGTGCGTGGTACTTGTCGGGTCACCATGCGAGGCACCCAGACTTTCTGCCATCCACCTTCATCCACAGTCACTTTCTGATAGGTCGTTACCGGAACAGTACACGTTTGTGGAACCATCCGGTATTGAGTACAAATAATGTCCTGATAGCAAACGCGTGGACGAGGAGCACAAAGTCTTTGATTGCATAAAGTCCGCGGCGCACATCGTCGGAAATAACGCCTCGCTAATTTTCGGCAGCGATGACCACATCGATTATGTTGTGGATAGAAACATCTGGTACCACACCGATTGAAAAGATTCCGAAACAAATGCGCTTCGGCATCACTCGTAAAAATCAGTAATAAAGATGTTACGACGATAAAATTTCGAACCCAAAGGGACATCGAAAAACTCCTTTTTATGATGTGTGCTAAATGGCACTTCTTTTATTCGTTCCTGTCTCAGACAACAGACACGACCAGGATCTCTGGCCAGAACGAAATTCCCACTGTTCTTATTTATCGGCATAATCGTTAAAGTCTCTTTATCTTAATTTTCGCCATTTACAGAATTCATTACCCCCTCGTTCCCGTGACTTTTAACTCACTTTTTGAGAAGATAGGCAAAGAATCTTCCAAGTCACAAAATAGAAATAAACTCCTAAGACTATATTTGAAAACAACTTAATTAACCGAAGACAATCCAAAGGGATATTCAAATGGCAGAGACGCAACTGGCACACATGGTTTACTTCACACTGCATGATGATTCTCCGGAAGCCAGCGAGGCCCTGGTGCAAGCCTGTCACAAATACTTAAAGAATCATCCGGGAGTACTTTATTTTTCTGCCGGAACCCGGGGAACGGAATTTCTGAGGGATGTGAATGATCAAGAATTTCATGTTGTCTTGAACGTGATATTTGATACCAAAGACTCTCATGATATCTATCAAATTTCCGCAGATCATCTCAAATATATCGCAGAAAATAAGGCGAAGTGGGCGCAGGTTCGCGTCTTCGACAGCTATGTGACCGGCTAAAAAAGATCCGAGGATTCGGATTACAAAACGGGAACAATGAACGGAGTCTGGTACTCCGGATGTGGCAGGACTTTCACTTTGGTCTGATACACATCGGAGAGCCGCTCTTCAGTCAGAACTTCCTCCCCGGTTCCACTAGCCGCAATGCGTCCCTGGCTTAACAACACGATCTGATCTGCAAAACAACTCGCCAGATTCAAATCGTGCAGAGTCAAAATGACGGTCAAATCTCGCTCGTGCGCCAGATTGCGTATCAACGAGAGAATCTCAACCTGATATTTTAAATCCAATCCTGTTGTTGGTTCATCCAGGCAAAGCACCTTAGTCTGTTGCGCCAAGGCACGCGCAATCAACGTACGCCGCCATTCTCCACCGGAAATTTCCGTAATTCTCCTCTGACTCAATTCCGCCAGACCCGTCTGTTGCAATGCTGTTTCAACAATCTCGGTATCTTCTGCCCGGAAGGGTTGAACCCACCCTCGGTGAGAACTGCGGCCCAGTTGTACTGTTTCCTCAACAGTCATCGGCCATTGGGGCGCTTCCATTTGTGGAGAGAGTGCCAGTTTTTGTGCGATCTGTTTCCGCGAAAGCTCATTCACCGCCTGACCTTCCAACAGTACTTTTCCCTGATTGATGATCACCAGATTGAATAAGGCGCGCAATAAAGTTGTTTTCCCGGAACCATTGGGGCCCAGTAAAACGAGAACCTTTCCCGGCTCGATACACAGCGAAATCTGCTTCAAAACTTCCCGTTGTGAATAGCCACAGGATACATTTTCGATTTCAATCTGATTCATAGGTAGTGCCTGTTACTTTGTCTGTTGCCCGCGGCTGATTAAAAGGAACAGAAAAAAGGGACAGCCCATCATGGCCGTCACTATTCCCACGGGTATTTCCGCCGGTGCAATCACGGTTCGCGACAGCGTATCCGCCATGACCATTAATCCAGCGCCCAATAAACAACTGCCCGGAATCAACAATCCATGCCGGGGACCAAGCATGATGCGTGTCATATGAGGCGCCATCAATCCTAAAAAACCAATCACTCCTGATACGGCTACACATGCCGCCGTACACATCGTTGCTGCAACAAGAATGATCACTCGAAATTTTCCAGTAGCCAGACCCAGCGTTAACGCGGTCTCATCACCAAATGAAAGCAGGTCTAATGGACGAGACATGAGCCATATTAATCCTCCGCTGAAAAGTATTACAGGCACAGCCAATCTGATTTCATTCCAGTGTCGCCCCGAAAAACTACCTAACAACCAGTTGAAGATTGTCGCCAGCATTTCATGGTTTAAAAACATGATCAGCGAAACCAGCGCTCCCGTAAAACTGCTCAACGCCATTCCCGCCAGAATCAGTGTGAGCAATGGGGCATTTCGACCGGTTTGACTCAAAGCAGCGATAATAAACACAACACCAACTACAAGTATGGCGCCGATAAACGCAGACAAAATCAACCAGGGAATCTGCCAGGTCGCAGAGAGAATTGAAACGCTGCCCGAGAGACACAGCAGCGCAATCGTCGCGCCCAGCGCAGCACCGGTCGAAGCACCAATCACAAAAGGATCTGCTAAGGGATTCCGAAAAACTCCTTGAAATGCCGCCCCCGCGACAGCCAGACCGCCACCAACACAGGCAGCCAGAATGACGCGTGGCAAACGGATTTCCCAGAGGATTAAACTCATCTGCGAGTCTTCGGAGGGATTCAAAAAATTCTGACGGATCTCGCTGAATGAAAGTTCCACGGCACCCCAGTGAATACCCACCAACAACGCTACCAGCAGGAAGCCTGCGAGCGGTATGATTCGCCAGATCAGAAAAAGTTGTCGGGACTGCATGACCTCAAACGTCCGCTCTGAAAGTTATTGTTCCTGAAATGCTTCAGGGTACAATGCCTGAGCTATTTTTTGTAGTCCCTGTACCACACGCGGACCGGGTCGGGAGATTAAATCATCCTCAATCAGATAAACGCGTTTATTTTTTACGGCATTCATCTGCTTCCAGCCAGGTCGTTGACTCAATTTGAGAAGAGTTGCAGCAGGGTCGGTCGAACCCTCTTTCAACTGAGGTAACAGAATCACTTCCGGATTGCGCAAAATTAACGTTTCCTCGCTGACTTGAGGATAAGCGATTTTTACATCATCGAAAACATTCTTACCACCAGCCAGCTTGATGAGCGCGCCTATAAAAGATGTCGGGCCAGCGGTCATCAACGGCTGATCCCACACCTGATAAAACACAAGTGGCCGACCTTGTTTCTGATATGGCTTCAGCTGATCCTGAATCGCCTTGATCTCCTGGTTCATCTCTCGAATTAACTCGTCTCCCGATTCAACGTGCCCGGTAGATCGAGAGATGCCACGGATCGCCAACTCAATCTCTGCCACTGATTGTGACTCAAATGATAGTACGGGAATCTTCAATTTCGTTAACCGATCGGCTAAGAGCCTATGATAATCTCCACCCAGGAAAACCAGGTCTGGCTTGAGCGCAACCAGCGTTTCCAGACTCACGACACCCGGATCGGAAATGGCAACTTTGTTCAGATCCTTCGTTTCCGCGGGATAGTTGCAGCTTGTAGTACAACCCACCATTTGCGGGCCGGCACCGATGGCATAGAGAATTTCGGTATGGGAGGGCAACAGAGAAATAATGTGTACCGGTTTTTGAGGGATCTCAATTTCCCGTCCGCGATAATCTTTCAAGACTACGGGAAACTCTGAGATGCGCTGCTGATCTGATAACGCAGGCGTCATTTCACTGGAAGCAGGTTTCAGCTCAGTCGTACCGGAACCACAACCTGCACTCCCCCCAAGCATCATCAGAATCAAAAGCAGTCCTGGATTAATTTTCTTCATATCACCATTGGTATCTGATCATCATAGAAATTGAAAGTGGTAGACATGCCTGATTATAACATCAGCCCGGAACGCCCGACAACGAGCATTCCAGAGCTGATCTCAATAGCGTGTACTAAATCACTGCACTGCAGAATTACTGCGCAGGCCTCACTTTTTCACGCAGTGCTTTCGCAGCTTCCACCATGTTTTTCAACGATGGTTTCACTTCTTCCCACTTCCGCGTCTTTAATCCGCAATCCGGATTCACCCAAACCTGTCGGGGCTCCAGTACTTCCAACGCTTTCTCGAGCAGGTTTTCCATCCACTCGACCGTCGGAACACGTGGCGAGTGAATATCATAAACCCCCGGACCAATTTCATTGGGGTATCGGTATTGGACAAACGCATCCAGCAATTCCATATTACTGCGCGAGGTTTCAATAGAAATCACGTCGGCATCCAAAGCGGCAATGGCCTCGATGATATCATTGAACTCCGAATAACACATGTGAGTATGAATTTGCGTCTCGTCTTTCACTCCGGAAGCAGCCAGACGAAAGCTATCAACCGACCATTTCAGATACGCGGCCCAATCGTCACGCAACAAAGGCAACCCCTCGCGTACCGCCGGCTCATCGATTTGAATGATCTTGATGCCATTCTCTTGTAGATCCAGCACTTCATCACGAATCGCCAGCGCAATTTGCTGACAGGTTTCACGACGCGGTTGATCATCTCGCACAAACGACCATTGCAATATGGTTACGGGACCGGTCAACATGCCTTTCATCAATTTCTTTGTACAAGACTGGGCATACTCTGACCATTTCACAGTCATCGCTCCCTTACGCTGAATGTCACCAAAGATCACAGGTGGTTTTACACAACGCGAACCATAACTTTGCACCCAGCCATTCCGGGTGGCAACAAAACCTTCCAGCTGTTCGCCGAAATATTCGACCATGTCATTTCGTTCCGCTTCACCATGCACGAGAACATCTAAGCCCACCTCTTCCTGATATTTGATATCCGCGGCGATACACGTTTTCAAAAACTGCTCATACACGGCATCAGTGAGTTCCCCGTTCTTATAAGCGGCGCGTGCTTTACGAATTTCATCCGTCTGAGGGAACGAGCCGATGGTCGTTGTGGGAAACGCCGGCAGATTCAAAGCAGTCACCTGTACTTTATGCCGCTCTGCATAAGGACTATTGCGAGTCAACATCGATTCGGTCACAGCGCCGCAACGTTGCTTAACCTCCGTTCGATGAACTCGCGGCGAATTGCGTCGTGCATTCAAGGCAGACTTATTCTCTGCCGATTCACGCGCCACACTCTCGCGCCCCTGATTAATAGACTGAGTCAGGATGCCAATTTCTCGCAACTTTTGTTTGGCATACGCCATCCATTGCTTGATCTCAGTATCCAATGTGGTCTCATTGTCCAAATCTACGGGACTATGCAATAAAGAACACGAAGCACCAATCAAAGTTCGCTCAGAGCCAATGCGATCGACTGTCTTTTCGATGAGGGCTAACGATTTTTCGAAATCGTTCTTCCAGATATTGCGACCATCGATGACGCCAATCGAAAGCGAAGTTTCTGCCGGCAGCAGGTCTAATACTTCCTCTAACTGTTCCGGTGCGCGCACCAGATCTATATGCAACGCAGCAACCGGAAGCGAGACCGCTGTTTTTAAATTCTCTCTTAAGTGACCAAAATAGGTAGTCAGAGCAATTTTCAAACCTCCGATTTTTTCCGAAAGCATAGCATACGCCTTTTGATACGCATCGCGCTGCGTTTCCGTCAAATCAAGCACCAGACAAGGTTCATCAATCTGAACCCACTCTGCGCCAGCTGCTGCCAGTTTCGAAAGGACTTCAGTATAAACAGGCAAGAGGCTGTCCAGTAAACTCAATGGATCAACCTGCTCTTCCCATGTCTTGCCGAGTAATAGAAACGAAACTGGTCCCAGGATGACTGGTCGGGTTTCAACTCCCAGCGCTTTGGCTTCAAGATATTCATCCACGGGTTTGGTGGATGACAGCTTAAATTGCTGCTGCGCTTCAAATTCAGGAACCAGGTAATGATAGTTCGTATCAAACCATTTGGTCATCTCCTGCGCAGAAACACCTTCGGTAGATGCGGTAACCGACTTGCCCCCTTTGCCACCACGGGCCATTGCGAAATACGTAGAAGAATCTACATTTCCTCCTGACCAGCCATAACGTTTGGGAATCGCGCCGACCATCGCCGACGTATCGAGCACCTGATCGTACATTGAAAAATCATTGGAAGGAATATGCTCAATGCCCGCAGCCTGTTGTAGCCGCCAGTGTGCAGCTCTTAGTTCACGACAGACCTTTAACAGTTCCGCTCCTTTAATTTTTCCAGACCAGAATTTTCCAACAGCTCGCTTTAATTCACGCTGGGCACCAATACGGGGAAATCCAAGATTTACTGCAATAGCCATGTGTTGGCTCCTTTTATTTTTTCATTGTTATTTTTTTGAAATAGAATTACCGACACAATTCGTTTTTGAATTTGCACACCGGTAGCCTTAACGCATCTGTGAAGTTTTTCGAAACTGCCGCGCGCAACAGGCGCGCAGACCGTAACTGCTTTCACAGATCGTGATATAAAAAAAGGAAACAGACTCTGATCAGATCAAATGATTGATTCAGAGTATTGCACCACTATTCAGACAACGCCCGGTAATATTTGGTTACCGGCTGTGTTGCCGTAACGCGCAGGAGATAACTCCGTTTTCTCACTCAATGAAGACGCAATTCTCAAAACCACATGCGATTGACACTAAAATCAAAGGGGTTTGAGACAGATCGACTCAAGAGCGCGATGCGCGCAACAGGGGTGCAGATTTCAGACTAGGCGCTGGGCAGGCTCGTCTGCGTCTCCAACCCGTCTGTATTCGGGTGAGACATACAGTCGGTCGCACCAATGGACGCGCTGCATATAAAGAGTCATACCTGTTTTCCCATGAAAACGAAAAGGTGAATGGAACCAGGAAATCCAAAAAGGCTCTCTCTCTGTTCCGATTGAGAAAAGACTAACAAGCGAATTGTATCGCGTCAACCTGATCTTCAAAGAATTTACTTGACCCTCCCTCATACAAAAAAGGGACCACGCGAAGTGGTCCCTTTTTTGTATCGTGATAAACCCACAATGTTGATGAGTTCAATTTATTTCTAACTGATGAATCAGTCCCAATTTAAAGAACCGGAACCTTGATATTCTGTCACTCTGGTTTCGAAGAAGTTCTTCTCTTTAGAAAGATCCATCGTTTCACTCATCCAGGGGAAAGGATTCGAAGAACCGTACTGAGCAGGCAAACCAATGCGTTCCATACGACGGTCAGCAATGTGCTGCACATATTCGCGGAACAGGTCGCCATTCAATCCTAGAATTCCTGTAGGCAGGCAATCCTGGGCGTATTCAATTTCTAACTCGGTAGCGTACTTCATACGATCAATAATGATCTGCTGGAATTCAGGAGTCCAGAGTTCCGGATTTTCCTGTTTAATTCCATTGATCAGATCGATACCAAAGTTCAAGTGAATGGTTTCGTCCCGCAGGATGTATTGAAACTGTTCGCCGATTCCCGTCATCATATTACGACGATGGAATGAGAGCACCATCACAAAACCGGTATAGAAGAAGAGTCCTTCCATGATCAAATAATAACCGATCAAATTCTTCAAAAAGGTCTGGGCCCCTTCAAAAGTATCGGTTGTAAAATCGGGATCAAGAATCTCAGATGTCAGCTCCATTTCCAGTTGATCTTTTTTCGCGATCGCGGGAACTTCATGGTACATGTTAAAGATCTCAGACTCATTGAGTCCGAGGCTTTCCACAATGTAGAGGAACGTATGGGAATGCACGGCTTCTTCAAACGCCTGACGCAGCAAATACTGACGACATTCGGCATTGGTTACATGCTTAAAAATAGCCAACACAATGTTGTTCGCCACTAAGCTCTCTGCGGTCGCAAAGAAACCCAGATTTCGCATGATCACAAACCGTTCACCATCGCTGAGCTTGCCGGAACGCCACATCTCGATATCTTTGGTCATTCCAACTTCTGTCGGCATCCAATGATTGGCACAACCATTCAGATAGTGCTCCCACGACCAATTATATTTCAATGGCATCAACTGATTAACGTCTACCTGAGAACAGTTAATCAATCGTTTTTTGTCTGCATTAAAACGCCCCTCTGCAGTATCTTCCAGTGGGGCAGCTGATTTGGATGCAGCGGAATCTGTATTCAAAATTGTCATCATAACACCTTTATGAAATCCATTTTTAATTTAAAATAAGCACACTTGCAGCCAATTGCTGCAGGAAAGCATTACGATTATTTATTGGCACGCTTCGCAGTCACCATCGAGATTACAGGACTCACCGGGAGTGACCATCGTAGCGGGGGGGGCCGGAGCCTCGTCTCGGTCGACTTGAATGTCACCTGAAGCACTTGCGTTTTTCATCCAGCGAGGCTGAATTCCAAACTTGTTGACATCCACAGTTGATTTTTCAACCTGAGTGGCTGCCAGAGTTCGCAAGTAGTAGGTGGTCTTCAATCCACGCTCCCAGGCCAGCATATACATATCATGTAATTTTTTGCCGGAAGGCTCTTCCAAATACAAGTTGAGCGACTGTCCCATATCGATCCATTTCTGGCGATGGGCGGCACACTCAATCGTCCACTTAGGTTCGACTTCGAATGCAGTCAGATAGCGGGCCTTTAAGTAATCGGGGATGCGTTCAATCTCTGAAACAGAACCATCGTAGTATTTGAGAGCTTCCAACATATCTGCGTCCCACAAATTCTCAGCTTTCAGGTCAATCACTAACTGATGATTGACCTGGGTGAACTCGCCGGAAAGGTTGCTCTTCACATACAAATGCTTATAGGAAGGCTCAATCGATTGAGAAACACCGATGATTGTGGAGATGGTAGCTGTAGGAGCAATCGCCATCACGTTACTGTTACGGATCCCATTTTTTGCAAGCGAGTCACGGACCACCTGCCAGTCAAGGCGGGTCTGCCGATCCACTTCAATCGGAACACCACGTTCTTTTTCGTGCAGATCAAGCGTATCGATCGGCAACAGCCCGCGGTCCCACTTGGAACCAGGATAAGACTCATAGCGACCACGCTCTCCCGCTAATTCAGAAGAAGCCAGAATTGCAAAGTAGGAAATGGCTTCCATGCTGGCATCAGCAAACTCAACAGCCTGCATGCTGGCATAACTGATTCCCTGCGCGAGCAGAGCATCCTGGAAACCCATGAGTCCCAAGCCAACAGGACGATGACGGGTATTGGAATTTTTTGCTTCTACTGTCGGATAGTAATTGATATCAATTACGTTATCGAGCATTCGCATCGCAGTCCGAACGGTCTCTTCCAACATTCCCAGATCGAGTTGGCCATCCACAATATGCAGCTTGAGGTTCACCGAACCCAGGTTACAGACAGCCGTTTCATCCTTCGATGTATTCAACAGGATTTCCGTACATAGATTACTGCTGTGAACAACGCCCGCATGATCCTGAGGAGAACGCAGGTTAGAAGGATCTTTCCAGGTAATCCAGGGATGACCAGTTTCGAACACACGCGTCAGCATTTTGCGCCACAATTCGACAGCAGAAATACGACGGAAGAGTTTGATCTCGCCGGTTTCTGTCATCTTTTCGTATTCGGCATAACGGTTTTCGAATGGTTGACCGTAAAGATCATGCAGATCGGGAACATCATTCGGGCTGAATAATGTCCACTCTCCGCCTTCGCGTACACGACGCATAAACAGGTCAGGAATCCAATTCGCCGTATGCATATCGTGGGTGCGTCGTCGATCATCGCCTGTGTTCTTACGCAGGTCGAGGAACTCTTCGACATCCATATGCCACGTTTCCAGATAAGAACAGACGGCACCTTTACGTTTGCCACCTTGATTCACGGCAACAGCGGTATCGTTCACGACTTTCAGGAACGGGATCACGCCCTGGCTCTGCCCATTAGTACCACTAATGTGCGAGTTGGTCGCTCGGATTTGCGTCCAATCATTACCCAGTCCGCCGGCCCACTTCGAGAGCTTGGCATTGTCGGCAACACATTTAAAGATGTGGTCCAGATCGTCGTTGACAGTCGAGAGATAACAGGAACTCAACTGAGGATGCAAAGTCGCAGAGTTAAATAACGTCGGTGTTGCCGATGTGAATCGGAACGTGGAGAGAATGTTATAGAACTCAATAGCTCGTCCGGTCGGATCACCTGGCTCCTGAATGGCTAAGCCCATCGAAACACGCATCCAGAAATACTGAGGTGTTTCAATACGTCGGCCATCAATGTGCAGCAGGTAACGATCAAAAATAGCCTGCAAGCCTAGATACTGGAACAGACGGTCCCGCTTTGGCTCAAGGGCAAGAGCAATTCGATTTAAGTCATATTTCTGCAGATCAGGAGTCAATCGCTTGGCTTCAATTCCGTCATTGAGGAACTGTGGGAAACGATCGACGTATAGCTGATTCAGCTCATTGACGTCAGCGGGAGCATTTCCCAGTGCATCATTGTAGATAATCTTCAGCATCAGTCGCGAAGCAACCGTATCGTAAGCAGGATCGCGTTCGATGCGGGTCCGGGCAGCCAGAATCATGGCGCGATACAATTCTTCGACAGAAATGCCATCAAAGATGGAACGCATAACTTCTTCAAGTAATGCTTCAGCAGAACAGTCGCCTTCCAGTCCACGACAGGCATCAGAAAGTCGAGCTAAAATGCGGGCTTCATCGAAGGGAACCTTCGTTCCATCCATGAGAATCACATGAAAGCGGGGAGCCGTCGATTTGATCTCTTCAACGTCTTCCACAAGCTCAGTAGATGAGGCTCGTAAAGCACGCATTTTGGCGCGATCGGCACGGTAAACAATATAGCGACGTGCAATACGATAATGTCCCTGCCGCATCAGCGTCATCTCGACGACGTCCTGAATCTTTTCGACTTCAATACCAGCATCGCTACTGGCTGCTGCAGCGATTTCGTTCGCAACCGACTCGACCATTTCCGGAATTTCCATCCGGATTTCATCATCGAGGGGCTGACTGTCTGCAAGATTCAGTTCTGCGCGAAATGCGTTAGAGATTGCACGACCGATCAACGAAGCGTCAAATGAGGCCGTTCTACCTCCACGCTTTGTGACGATCCATTCTGTTTGCGCTCGAATCATTCGATTGCCTCCTTTAAAATGGAATGCTAAAAATTAGGGCTGCGTCCATGCCGACAACAGCTTGATGTATTCAAACAGGAATGCGGTGAGACAATGGGAATTGCACACACTGCTTCCATAATAAATGGTGCTCTCGCGCCAGGATTGGTATTACAGAAAACATAGGGAACATAAAGAGGCTGGAGCAGACAGACAAAATCACCTTGGTGCATGAACTGGCAACTCCTTTTGCTCTTAAGAACCCTCACGGTTCTGAAATTCGATTTTTGAATACCATCTGAAGTGAGAGCTAATGATCCATCAAAACCAGTGGGGCAGGTTTTTCGAGAGACATTGAGGCACCTTTCGCGCTCTTACCAGAGACTGAAATACAGGCCGCATCTATTCAAAAAAACACTACTCTAAAGTTTGGTAAATCATACTCAAATTGCGACCCAGAACGAAACATATGAACATTGTTTCCACTGAATCACTTACTCACGACACCCAATATAGTGTGTATATCTCGGCAGTCAATACTAAATGTTGGACATCGTCAAAAGTTGTTAAGAATCATTAACAAGACTCTGAAAAACACTATATTTGTAGAAATTACACACAATATTAATAAAAATTCAATCGATAGATCATGAAAAAAATCAAAAGAATTCTTTCTCAATTTGCTAATCCGCAAAGTCAAGAAAGCCTCTTCAGTTTCCACGAAGGCGCCATGTTATAAGAAAACAAAACGGTGAATTCCGCGAGGATCACAAGAACCTGAAATTACACATACTGTGAAGAAAGCATGAAGAAAGCATGAAGAAATTCTGCTAGTTTCTGCTCACCATACGCAAAAGCCGCCTCAGAAAACTTTGCAATAGCAAGAGCGTAAAATCGAAACGGGAAACAACGGGGCGTTTTTTCCAGACATCGAATTGCAACCCTTCGATGCGATCCAAAATCTTCAAACCGCCTTGCGCAAACAAATCGATATCCATTTGCAAACGACCGGGCAGATGAGGTACCAGCGGCAGACCATCCAGAAGAAACTGCCGCGCTCGATGCACTTCAAACTGCATCAGTTTCTCAAAGTGCTCGTTATACTCATTTCTCTCCAAATGCGCCCTGGTATAGCCAAATCGCTGGCAATCATCCACAGGCAGATAAACGCGCCCGATGGCAAAATCACGCGAAACATCCTGCCAGAAATTTGCTAATTGCAGTCCGGTACAAATCGAATCAGACCATGCCAGTGTATGCGGCGAGACTGTCCGACAAAGATGAAGCACGAGCCGTCCGACGGGATTGGCACTCTTTTGACAATACTCCAGGAGTTGCTCAAAAGTCTGGTACTCACAAAGTCGTTGATCCTGCTCAAACGCCTGAATCAAATCTTCGAACGCCTGTTGCGGCAAATCAAACTCAACGATAGTCGGTTTCAAAGCCACAAACACGGGATGCAGACGCATGTCAGGAGACCGCTGATCGTCGCCCTTAGGAGTACCGGAAATCACCTGATAACAGTGCTCTAATTGCGACCGCCACCAGTTCAGCAGCGTCAATGAGGCATCCGCCCCCTGAACTTCATCGCCCAGATCGTCGGCCCAACGACAAAAGGCATACACGTTAAAAAAATGGGAACGCAATTCACGAGGCAAAGCCCAGCTGACAACGGGAAAATTTTCATAATGTCCCAGAGCAACCTTGCGACAGTAGTGCTGAGCCTGTTTCAGGCTGACAGGAGCATCCGTTCCCTGAAAATAGGAAGATTCGGGCCCCCAAGTCGTCAATTCTTGTTCAAATACTGCCATTTAGCCGGAAGTTCCCAAACGCATAGCCCTAGTTGATTAACAATCCTCTACTAACTGGATAACCTGTAGAAATATGACTTTGTCGATTAAAGTGCCCAGATCCTGAAAATGGCCTGCAGAGTTCTGTAAACTGCCGCCTGACATAAGCACTGACTTGCTGAATAGCATACAATACCAAAAATTCGAAATCGACGGGCGCTCAACATATTCTGATACGACCACACTCTGGGATACAAGCCCTTTGTCTGGAAATCAAGAGAGCGAACCAAATCCCGTCTGATTCAAACTGCAAAAGAGATCTTGAGAGAAGCGTGTAAACCATGGCCATACCAAAAATTGCTATCGTGGGACGTCCCAATGTTGGCAAAAGTTCGATTTTCAACTGGCTTGCAGGACATCGTGTTGCCATCGTCGACCCGACGGCGGGCGTCACCCGCGATCGTGTTACCTACATGGTTCACGAAGGGGACCGTTATTTTGAACTGGTTGACACGGGTGGAATCGGCATTACCGACAGTGATGATTTATCGGAAGATATTGAACGCCAGATTCAGGTAGGAATTGAGGAAGCAGATCTGATCCTGTTTGTTGTCGATGGTACAATGGGTGTTGCCCATCTGGATGAAGAAGTCGCTCAGAGATTACGGTCAATAGAAAAACCGAAAATCCTGTGTATCAATAAATGCGACTCGACAAAAACAGATGACGAAGCAGCTCAGTTTTTCCGTCTCACCAAAGCCCCCGTGGTCTTGACAAGTGTGAAAGGAAACCGAAACCGAAACGAGTTGCTCGAAGCCGTTCTCGAAAACTTACCCCCAGCCGAAGAGCTAGAAGACAATGAAGGCGAAGCGCTTTCTGCTGATCCCGAACTAAAAATCGCCATCGTAGGCCGTCGTAATGTCGGCAAAAGCACATTTATCAACGCGCTGGCCGAATCAGAACGAATGATTGTCAGCGAAGTGGCAGGCACAACACGCGACAGTGTTGATATTCGTTTTGAGTTCGACGACAAATCGTTTCTCGCCATCGATACGCCCGGCGTTCGTAAACGAAAAAGCCTGGCCAATGATATTGAATTTTATGGATTAACAAGGGCCAAACGCAGCATCCGTCGCGCCAATGTCGTGATGATGTTTTTTGATTCGCAAGAGACCATCTCCAGAGTCGACAAACAACTGGTTGCAGAAATTGAAGAAAACTACAAACCCTGTATTTTCGTCATCAACAAATGGGATCTGGGCCGCGACAAGAAAATGACTTCCGAAAAGTGGGATGAATATTTGACGTCTCATTTCAAGACCATGCGACACGCTCCCGTCGCGTTTGTGACTGCCCGCGATTCGCGCAATATCAAGCAGGTTGTCAACCTGGCACAAACGATTTACAAGCAATCGCGGATTCGCGTTTCGACCGGTCGATTGAATAAAATCGTCCGGGCAGCGATCCAGAATCATCAGCCCCCCCATTCAAAAAACAGGCGTCCCAAAATCTTTTACGCGACTCAGGTCGCTACTGAACCACCGACGATCGTCCTGAAATGTAACGATTCAAAGCTGTTTACAGAGTCCTGGAAACGCTATCTCAGCGGCGTCCTGCGGGAACAACTCCCTTTCAAAGAAATCCCCATCAAACTGTACTATCGATCCAAAGAACTCAGAGGTGAGTCGATGCCCAGTCTGGATATGGTTGAAAGTGACGAGTTTCTGGAAGACTTTTCTCAGGAAAAATCATAACGGCTCCAAGCCATAAAAGGTGAACGCGTTATCGTGAAACAGTTTTCTCTGAAATGATTCGGGACGTTCTTGCACAACCCATCTCAAAGCATGGAACCATGATTCAAATGTCGCGGTCAATGTGCAGACAGGCCAGTCACCACCAAAGAAAACGCGATCTTCCCCAAACGTATCCAGGCAGAAATCAATATTTTCTTTTAAATCAGCCGGCTGCCACGCGCCGCCTGTTGCCGTCACCACGATACCCGAAATCTTGCACACAACCTGCTCCCGCTCTGCCAAAAGTCGCAGGCCTTCTTCCCAGGCAGGACGAGCGTTCTGCTCATTCGGCTGCACGCTCATATTGCCGCAGTGATCGACAACAAAACGGGTTTTTGGGCATGCATCGACCAGCTCTACCGCGTCTCTGATTTCCTCTGGCCGCATACACAAGTCGAAGCACAATCCAAGTTCACCTAAAAGTTTGATATTCGATTTGAACTGCGGCGTGAGACACATGCCTTGCGGACGGTCCGGGTCGTGCAGCACTGTTCTGACCCCCTTTAAAAACGGATTCCCGGCAAACTCTTCGAGATAGCGGCCAAAGCTGGCTTCACCCGGCTGGCCACCAATGACGGCACCAGACATCGGATTGTCCGCCTGACTGCATAGGTCAAGCACATACCGGGCTTCCTGTTGCTGAAAGTCCGGATGAACATTCACTTCCATATATACGGTCTGGTTAATCTGACAATTCCGCGTGGCTTCTAAGTAATCTACCATCAAAAAACTGCGACGTAGCGGAGCAACACTGGGAAATTCCAGCCACGGTACTTGAAACTGTTCCAAATCCCACAGATGCTGGTGCGTATCGATCACGGGGTTTTGATGCATGGCCGTCCTTCCTTCAAAAAAAAGAATTCTCTGCTGTTTTTACATAGATGAGAGACTCATTGCAAATCAGATTTCATCTAGTTTACGCTGGCATTGCAGGGTTCAATACGTTAGAAGTGAGCTTTACCCGACGAATATTTTCGACGAAATCATAGCTCGATGCAACCTTCCTCAATTCAGCAAAAACCCCAGACAGAATACGATAAACGGCTCGAAAGCCGAGCGAGTAACGTACGAGTACTGGCAAAACAGAGCGATCATTTTTCAAGCCTGAGAGGCATCGCTTTTCTGGCTGCCGTGGCGCTGTTGATGGCATCGACGATCTGGGGCCTGCTGAGCCTGAAATGGCTCTGGTTCCCAATTCTGGCGTTTGTAATACTCATTATTTTACACGCGCGCTGTGTACGACGTTTGAAACAGGCCCGACAGGCAGAAGCTTATTATCGAACTTCCATTGACCGACTGAATGATAAATGGATTGATGTCCGGCCAACCGGTGAGGAATATTTTGATCCTCAACACATGTATGCCGGTGACCTGGATCTTCTGGGAACTGGTTCACTTTTTCAGCTCATTTGCAGTGCACGCACAAAACTGGGTGAGGAAACTCTGGCCCGCTGGTTGCTTTCCCCCGCTTCCACAAAGGAAATCAAAGAGCGACAACAGGCCGTTGAGGAACTTCGTAATGAGTTAGATTTTCGTGAAGAACTGGAATTACTCGAAGCAGAAACTCACAGCGAAATCGAGCAGACCCATTTAGCAGAATGGGTTCAACAGCCACTCACAACGATTCCCGCCCCTTTGAAATGGGCATCCATGATCACAGGCATCCTGGCTGCACTATCCGTCATTAGCTGGGTGTGTTCGTATTCGGGCATCGCTCCCATTTGTGTAGCCATTATCATTCAAGTCTGCCTCTTATTTTTTATCGGACCTCAAATCCGTGAGTTGCTTAATCAGACCGACGAAGTTCGTAATGGTTTATCAGTGCTTTCTGATGTCTTGTTTCTAATTGAACAACGACAATTTGAGTCTCCCCATTTAACAGAAATTATTTCCGCTTTAAAAACAGACGGTATCCCCCCTTCGCGAAGTATTGCACAGTTACGCAGACAAATTCAGGGTCTCAACAACTGCTTTCGCAACCAGTTTTCCGCACCATTGGCGGTTTTGCTGGGAATCCCCTTTCACTATGTTAATGCCATCCAGCGCTGGCTGATGCAAGTGGGCCCCCATTGTCCCCAATGGCTGTCGGCTGTCGGAGAGTTTGAAGCACTCTGCTCGCTGGCTGGCTATGCTTACGAACATCCGCACGATCCGTTTCCTGAGATTGTTGAAATCGAAGCAGGCCCACGATTTGAAGGATCAAAATTAGGGCACCCGCTGATCCCCCTTGATCAGGTCGTCCGCAATGATGTTACATTAAATCCTGAAAACCGGCTGCTCATGATCAGCGGCTCGAATATGTCAGGCAAAAGCACCTTGATGCGAACCGTGGGGACGAACTTTGTACTCGCGATGTCCGGTGCCCCTGTCAGGGCATCCCGTTTGACAGTTTCGCCGATGCAAGCGGGAACAGCCATGCGGGTTCAGGATTCGCTTCAACAGGGAGCCTCGCTGTTCTATCAGTCTGTGGCGCGACTTTCCGCTGTAGTCCATCTGGCAGATCACGCACTGCCTGTTTTGTTTCTCCTGGATGAAATCCTGCAGGGTACTAATTCCCACGACCGCCGCATCGGTGCGCAGAGTGTGATCGAAACCCTGATCAAACGGGGCAGTATTGGAATCGTGACGACTCACGATCTCGCTCTGACTGAAATTACCGCTCAGTTTGGTGATCAGGCAAAGAATGTGCACTTCGAGGACCAGTTAGTCGATGGCAAAATGACGTTTGATTACCGAATGCAACCGGGTGTTGTTGAGCACAGCAACGCTCTGGAACTGATGAAAATGATGGGGATCGTGCTGAAAGAAATCGACATCAAAACCGACCAGAACGGGGCCTGAGATCGTAAGACATCCTCATGCTGGAAGTCCTCGTTTTCAGCTTACCAGCGCCATGGCGACTTGAAAGTAGATGATCAACCCGAGGATATCAACCAGTGCTGTAATAAAGGGATTGGACATTAATGCCGGGTCCATCCCCAAATGTCGGAACACCATTGGCAACATCCCCCCCGCTGAGATGCCGATTAATACCACTAAAAAGACAGCCAGTCCTACAACGGTTGCCTGAATCATTTGAGTAGTAAAAGCCAGCGCGACGGCAAAGCTGATCAGAGCCAATGCGCCTCCCAGCAACACACCCAGTTGAATCTCTTTACGCAACAATGCAGTCAGATCGCCTTTATCAATATTCGTCTCCAGCGCCATCGCCCGAATGATTAACGTCGCTGATTGTGAACCGGCATTACCACCGCTGGCAAGAATTAGAGGAATAAATAAAACCAGCCATTCATACCTGTCTGAAATTCCTTCGTAATGCTGTAAAACTTTCGCAGCTAAAAAAGAGGGCACCAGCAAAAAAATCAGCCAGCCAATCCGTTTCTGAATGACGGTCTTAAGTGAAGTAGAGAGATAGCTGTCTTCCAATGGTTCGACCGCCGCCAGACGATAAGTATCCTCGGTGGCCTCTTCCTGCATAATATCGATTGCGTCATCGTGCGTGACAATGCCAACCAGTTGATTTTGATTATCGACAACTGGAATCGCCACAAAGTCATACTTTGCCATTTGCTGCGCAACATATTCCTGGTCATCATCCACGCGCACAGAAATCACATCCCGATTAATCAACTCTGAAAGTGGCCTTGTCGGTCGGGCGAAGATCAACTCGCGTAATGAAACGATGCCCTGCAGCCGACGACCTTCATCGACGACATAAATATACCAAATAATTTCGCTGTCAGGAGCCTGGTGTCTCAACTTCTCCAATGCCTGAGCGACTGAAATATCTTCAGGCAGAGAAGCATACTCTGTCGTCATGATGGCGCCGGCACTATCTTCCGGATAGGAAAGCAGCTTACGAATGTCGCTGCGCTCAGCTTGCGCGATCAAAGGTAACAGCTCTTCAACGTGCTCATCATCCATTCGCGATAACAGGTCAACCCGGTCATCAGGAGCCATCTCTTCAATCAATTTCGATAGTGGTCCGCGTTCAACGACACCCACAATTTCCATTTGTTGCGGCAAATCCAGAAACTGAAATATTTCTGCCTGCTTCTCAAGGCTGCTGCAGGAAAGAACGCGCCAGACATCCTGACTTTCAAGCTCAGCAAGAATTTCCGCAGTTACGGCGGGATAGAGGGCATCACAAAATTCCTGGATGCCGGTTGTATCGTTCTCAGCCAGCAGCACTTGAAGTTCTGGCAGCATTAATCGCCCATACATTGTTGATGCCCCTTTCTCTAAAAGATGTTGTTATATCAACAAACATCTCTCGGGCGAATTGCCTGTCTGAATCTCGAACACGATTGCGAATCTATCAGAAAATTACCATAAAAAAACACCCTCACTGGGAAACGTCGCCAGTCAGGGTGTCGATGACTTCATGCAGACAATGCGATTAAGTATTGTCTG
>NZ_CALEMX010000105.1 GCF_937910335.1 uncultured Gimesia sp.
CTCTCTGAAATCTTAATTAATCTGAAAAATTGATTCTTAGAGGCTGCCTTTAATAAAAAAGTTAAAAAAATTTTGGCAGATACCAGTTAATTCAAGATGATGGAATTATGCCCTTGTTTTACTGGTTTATTTTATGAAAAAATAATGAATCTTCAATTTATTGCACGAACATGGCGTTCTGTGCATAAGGAAAAATACCATAGTCGTACTATGGTTGACTGGGCGTGAAATCAGCGACGCAAACGCTCAAATCGGGCCAATGCCATCAGGGGGAAATAGGTCCGATAGAGGTGATATTTGAGATAGAATACCTTGGGGAATCCGGTCCCGGTAAACGGTTCTTCGTCCCAGTTTCCATCTGTATTTTGAGATTCCAGTAGAAAGTGAACCCCACGTCGGACCGCAGCAGAATCGATTTCCCCAGCTGACATCAGCCCCATTAATGCCCACGCTGTTTGTGAAGGAGTCACGATTCCCTGACCGCGTAAATCAGGATCTGCATAACTGTCTGCTGATTCTCCCCAGCCTCCTGATGGTTGTTGTTTAGATTTGAGCCAGCCTACGGCTCGGACAATTCGGGGGTCATCTGTGGGAATGCCTATCTGAGTCAGCCCGGTGATGGCCTGCCAGGTTCCATACAGATAATTCACTCCCCAGCGCCCATACCAGCAGTGATCGTTTTCCTGTTCACTCCAGACATACTCAACGGCCCTTTGAGCGGCAGAATGACTGAGAGGCAACTGGACATCGGCAAAAGTTTCAAGAACACGGGACGTCAAATCAGCCGTACTGGGATCAACCATTGCGTTATGATCGGCAAACGGGACCTGAGTAAATAGGTCTCGATTATTATCACGGTCGAAAGCACCCCAGCCCCCATCTTTATTTTGCATACCCAGTAGCCATTGGATTCCACGTTGAATTGCTCCGATCATCGGGCGTAAAAGCTCGAGGTCGGCATAAGCCTGCTCCCGTGACTCACTTCTACCAGCAACAATCGCTTCTGTGTCTAAGTCTTCTTCGTAGGGGTTCCATTCCGGAGTGACCAGAAAGTCTGTGATCCACTGATCATGTTTTAATGATTTGGGCATGCAACGGCGGAGAGCGATTATGACCATCGCGGTATCGTCGACATCGGGATAAAATTCATTGTTGAATTCAAAGTACCAGCCACCAGGTGTTTCTGATTTACTGGAATTCACCCAGTCACCCGCTTGTGTGGCTTCCTGGGAAAGCAGCCATTTCACACATTTTCGAATGGCAGGATGCCGATTGGAAACGCCCGCTTCGCGTAAGGCAATCGTACTCAGGGCAGTATCCCAGACAGGAGATTGGCAGGGTTGAAGACGAATGCGGTCGCCTTCCCGAATCTGTAATTTTTTTAATTCGCGTAAGGCGCGCTGAATATCAGGGCTACTTTCCTCTTCTCCCAGGCATTTCAAGGCAATCACAGTCCAGATGATGGGGGGAAAGATGGCGCCCAGTCCATCGCTATGTTCAAAACGGGCTTTCATCCATTCAGAAGCTTTGTTGACGGCTCTTTTACGGAGCGGCTTGAGTCCCAGATTTTCTGCAACCTTGATGCCCTGATCTACAATTTGAAAGAAGCGGTGCCAGTTAAGCCAGGTTTTATGCTTGAGCGAATCCAGGGCATCTGATTTTGGTATGGTTTTTGGGTACGCGGCTGGATCGCCATTAAATAATTCATTGATCCCCTGCTCGGGTGTGAGAGTGATCGAAGGACGATAAGCCCAGAGAATGCTAAGGGGAACCAGAATTGTGCGGGACCAGGCTGACATTTCAAAAATATTAAAAGGCATCCAACGTGGAATCAGCATCAATTCCGGTGGCACTGCCGGGCACGCGGCATAGGGAATGACTCCCAGTAATGCGAGGTAATAGCGCGTGAAGCTGTTGACCGCTTCGACACCACCGGCGGCAAGAATCGCCAGTCGCGCACGTTGCATATATTCGGCGTCTATATCATGACCGGTTAATTTGAGCGCGAAATAGGCTTTAACGGAAGCACTGATTTCAATCGGCCCTTCCGGATACATATTCCAGCCACCGTCTGGCATTTGGATATCCATCAGATAATTGGCTGCCTGAATCGCATCTTCCGATGTTTGATTTCCCAGTAAGGTCAATAGCAGGATGTATTCCGATTCCAGAATCGAATCCCCTTCTAATTCTCCGACCCAGTATCCGTCGTTGTGTTGCAGAGAAAGGAGATAGTCGCGAGATCTGGCAATGCCTTTCAGCAGATGCTCAGGGTGATCGAAGGGAGCTGTTTCTGTGCTGGGAAAGATTTTGAACGTCGGGGCTGTTTCTTTTCCCGTCACAGGATGATCGGAGAAGTCGCTGGCTCTCAGTCTGCCTGAATTCATTTCAGGTGCTCCCTGACTCGGTATGATTCGGATTCCATTCCCTGAGTGCGAGCTTGCCTGTCACGCGCGCACCGCATCTCGAAGTCGAGATCATAATGAGGTACTGGTTTTCTTACAACCTCAATCCACATAAGGAGTTTGAAGAAGTTTTCAAGTTCAGTACTACCTTCGGTTTTAGTTGGTTAACAGGATTCGCTTTGTGTCGTCATTGAAGGTGTTTCGCTGCTGGCATCCATCTCGTGGCCAGAAATAATGACATCGAAGCCAAGGTCGGCAATCATTTCGTAATCGGCATCAGCCGATTGCCCCTTGGTTGTCAGATAGTCACTGACAAACATCGAGTTAGCGGCATACAGACCCATCGCCTGCATGGATCGCAAATTGACTTCACGACCGCCGGCAATGCGAAT
>NZ_CALEMX010000106.1 GCF_937910335.1 uncultured Gimesia sp.
AATCTCGGATTTCGTCGAGGACCGGATGGGTCGCATTACCGAACAGGGAGAGTTGTTGATGCGATGATTGCTTTTGTGGGCGGGGGGGAATCGTTGTTTTTCCACTAGTGGCATCGATGTGGTCTTTTTCGAGTGTTGAAAGAATTTGATTGGCTCGCTGAATAATCTGATCCGGCACACCTGCCAGACGGGCCACATGAATTCCATAACTTTTATTGGCAGAACCCTCGACAATTTTGTGCAGGAAGACGATTTCACCATCCTGTTCATGAACGGCGACATTCCAGTTGCTGGCTTGCTTCAGCGTTTGTGTTAACTCAGTGAGTTCATGGTAGTGCGTTGCGAACAGGGTTCGCGATTTGAGGTGGTCGTGTAGAAATTCGGTCATTGACCAGGCTAGTGATATTCCATCATAAGTGCTGGTGCCACGTCCAATTTCATCCAGAATTACGAGACTGCGTTCAGAGGCTGAATTCAGGATGCGAGCCGCTTCGGTCATTTCGACCATAAATGTACTCTGACCTTTGCTCAATTCATCACTGGCACCGACTCTTGCAAAGATGCGATCTGCAATACCGATGCGCGCTTCACTGGCAGGGATGAAGGAGCCGATTTGCGCCATCAAAGTTAAGAGCGCCGCTTGACGAATATATGTACTTTTACCTGCCATGTTCGGCCCAGTAATAATTTGAACCCGGCCGTACGGATCACCTAATAAGACATCATTGGGCACAAATTCCCCCGTTGGTTGTAGACGGTCAAGAACGGGATGTCGACTCTCTCTGATATCCAACACTGGTTCTTCCGTAATCTCTGGGCGAGTATAGCCGGCATGTGTCGCAAGGTGTGCCAATCCAAAGAGTACATCAATTTGCGCCAGGATCTCTGCTGTTTTTTGAGTCCGTGGTGCTTCCTTTGCAACCCGCTCCCTCAGCTCATTAAAGAGGGTCTGTTCCAATTCCACTGCACGGTCTTCCGCTTTGAGAACTTTTTCTTCGTATTCTTTCAATTCAGGTGTAATATAGCGTTCCTGATTTTTGAGAGTCTGTTTACGAATATAATGTTCTGGAACTTTGGCAGCATGGGCGGCTGAAACTTCGAGATAATAACCAAAGACTCTATTGTAGCCCACTTTCAAATTGGGAATGCCAATCCGTTCTGATTCCTCATTGCGATAGCCGGCGATCCATTCTTTGCCTCCTTTGGAAAGAGACCTCATTTCATCCAGTTCGTCACAAAATCCCGTTCGAATCACGCCTCCTTCGTTGAGTGTGAGCGGGGGATCATCCACAATCATCGTCTCGATATCCGATCGAACTTCGGCACAGAGATCGATATCTGCTTCGAGCGTCTGCAGCAACTCCGATTTTCGACCGGAGAGTTTTGCTTTCAGTTTGGGAAGTAATGCTAACGTCTGGGCAAGGAAACTCAGGTCGCGGGCGCTGGCCCTGCCGGTTGCAATGCGTGCAGTGAGACGCTGCAAATCATACGTTTTCGCAAGTTGTTCTCGGATATCGTGACAAAGGACCGGGTTTTGCGAAAGTTCCTCAATGGCATCGAGCCGCCGATGAATTTCAGTCAGACTCGTTAAGGGGTTGGCAATCCAGTCGGTTAGCAGGCGGGCTCCCATCGAAGTGACGGTTTCATCGAGAACGGAAATCAGGCTGCCTTCACGTTTGCCCTCACGAATGGTGCGTGTGAGTTCCAGGCTGCGTCTGGTTGCCTCATCGATCAAAAGGCGGTCAGTACGTTCGTATGGTTCAATCTGATTGATATGAGGAATGGAACTTTTCTGCGTGTCCTGCACATATTCTAACAGGGCACCCGCGGCGGTGATGGAAGCAGAGCCCTGTTCCAGGTTGAAGCCTTCCAGTGTGTTCGTTCCAAAATGTGCCAGTAGACGTTTTTCACATTCGTCAGTCGCAAAAGACCACGTAGGGCGTTCGGTCAGCATTGTATCCAGATGGCCGATGGCATTTTGCAGTGCGGTATTCCCTTCTGCAAAAATACATTCCGCCGGGTGAATGCGGGCCAGTTCATCAACCAG
Source organism: uncultured Gimesia sp. (assembly GCF_937910335.1). Taxonomy (GTDB): domain Bacteria; phylum Planctomycetota; class Planctomycetia; order Planctomycetales; family Planctomycetaceae; genus Gimesia. Next base: position 2,048 of record NZ_CALEMX010000106.1, read on the forward strand.
ATGTTCCGCCGTCGTATTGGATGTCAAAAATCGACCAGTGGATAATTCCAGCCAGGCAAGACCGATATTAGACTTGCCAAAATAGATACTCGCCAGGAAATTATTCTCATGCGGATTCAGTAAAGCGTCATCGGTCAGGGTGCCCGGGGTGACCACTCTGGTGACTTCGCGTTTGACCATGCCCTTGGCTTTTTTGGGGTCTTCCACCTGATCACAGATGGAGGCGCGGTAGCCGGCGTGGATCAGTTTATAGAGGTAGCTGTCCAGCGAATGATGCGGGAAGCCCGCCATGGGAATAGGATTGCTGGAAGTTTTATCGCGACTGGTGAGAGTGATTCCCAAAACGCGGGCTGCGACTTCCGCATCTTCATTAAAAAGTTCGTAGAAATCGCCCATGCGAAACAGTAGCAAAGTTCCCGGATTCTGGCGTTTGACTTCCAGATACCGCTCCATCATCGGGGTCAGCTTCTTGCCTGTATTAGTCATGCGTTTTTTGTTTTCTCTGACTGTTAGTTAATTATTCGTTCTCTTTTCCGGAAACAATGTACTGACACTGGTGCGGTCATGAATGGATCGTATCGCGGATGCAAATGAATGGGCGACTGAGATGACTTCCAGATTGTCGGGTAAGGGGTCTGCCAGAGTTTCAATCGTGTTGGTCATAAACATTTTCTTTAGCGGACTATTGCCGATTCGCTCTGCTGCACCCTTTGATAAAACGCCATGTGTGACAGCCGCATAAATATCATTTGCCCCTCGCTTTTTCAGGGTTTCCGCCATGCTGATTAACGTTCGTCCTGTGATCGTGAAGTCATCAACCAGGATCACATTTTTACCCTTTACCTCACCAATCACTTCCAACACTTCCACGGTTTCTGAATGATCTTTTCGGGCTTTGTTTCCTATCACGACTGGCGTTCCCAGAAGTTTTGCGAAATCCGATGCTTCCTTGGCAAACCCCACATCAGGGCTGCAGACGACCAGATTTTCGATGTTCATTTTCTGGATGTGTTCGCTGATTACGTGCCGACCATAAAGATGATCCACGGGAACACTGAAAAATCCCTGAATCTGAGGGCTGTGTAAATCCATCGTCAATACACGATCGGCGCCCGCCACTTCGATGGCATCCGCACAGACACGTGCCCGGATCGAGACGCGGGGCTCGTCTTTCTTGTCTCCCTTCGCATAGCTGAAAAAGGGTATCACCGCGGTTACCTGTTGTGCACTGGCACGTTTTAAGGCGTCGATCCAAAACATGAGTTCGACAAAATTATCGTTCACCGGATAATGCACGCCCTGGATCAGGTAGACATCGCGTCCGCGGACATTTTCTTTAATTCTGACAAAAATGTTGCCTTCGCTGAACTGGTGCGCTTCACAGGGTGTCAAACGGATGCCCAGGTCATCGGCGATGGCTTGCGCAAGCAGGGGATTTCCTGAGCCCGCGAGGATTGTCAGGTCACCTTGAGGAGGCTGAAATGACTGGACGCGAGGACCTCTGGAAAGTGGATTTGGAGAACTAGGCATTAAATAACAGATCAATCAAACAGGGCAATCACTTGCCGGAAAACATTACTATTCTTGGGAATTCTGGATAATTTCGCTCTGCTCCATTCACGGAGAAAAGCAGACTCCATAATATCGATGCTGAATGGCAAAACAAGCGAACGCTTGCCAATATCCGCTTGGATCGTTCCAAGAGGTTTACGGATGTCTGTATTAGAGACACAAACAGGTTACACAGGGTTGGAATT
>NZ_CALEMX010000107.1 GCF_937910335.1 uncultured Gimesia sp.
TTGCCTAACACACGGATAATATTTGCATCCTGATCCCAGTTGCTTAGATCGAGAGCGACTAACTCGGAAACACGTAGTCCAGCGGAATAGAGTGTCTCTAGGATAGCACGATCTCTAAGTCCCATTTTACTATTGGCCGGGGGGGCTTCAAGTAGAGCACCGATTTGGTCAGTTGTTAAAAAATGCGGTAGCTTTCTACCAGTTCGCGGTGTTCGAAGTGGCTTCGCCGGATTTGTTTTTGTGTACCCTTCTCTGCAACAATAGCGAAAAAAACTTCGCAGGCAGGCTAAGCGTCTGGCAATTGTTGTCCGTTCGTATTGACATTCGTGCAAATATGCCACATAGCGACGCAATTCGTTAATTTCGATACGGTCCGGCGGTAGAAGTGAACCTTCATACTCGGTCAGATATTCGATGAGGCTTTCCAGATCTTCGGCATAAGATTTGAGAGTGAGATCGGATGCGTTGCGTTCTATTTGCAGATATCGCAGAAAGCTGTCTATCGCGTCATGCAGTTCTATTGACCTGATAGGTTGCGAAGAAATCATAAGAGTTCAAATATCTGTTATTAGTTTCAGACATGGATTTGCAGCTGGAGAATTCGCGATTCTTGAAAGCAGAGGTGACGAATTCAAGCTGTTTTACGCAAACGACTGGATTGTTCTTCCAGTTCTGCTTCGCGTCTTAATTTTCTTACCTTCTGGCTCATGACAGCAGCATCATACCAAGTGAAACTTAATTCTTTATCAGCCGCATATTGACCTAATGTCTGTAACATCTGAGAAGAGCTGACATCATCATAGAGAAACACATAGCGTTCTGTCTCTTTTACTAATGCAACGACATTCATTTGCTGTTTCACTATAGAAGTCCTTTGTATTTCTTCAGAGCACGCGATTCAGAGACGGGATTGGTTGGGTGTGCTCATTCAACCGCAATATTAAATATCGGCTGTCGAGCAGTAGAATTATCGGTATTTTCTTACTTTGAAGATGATCTGGTGCTTAGCTTGCCCACCATGCAACGTTAGCATCTCTAGAATCATTAAATGTGATGTAAACCGTATAAAGTCCTCACTCCGATGCAGATACGCTTCCCATCCGCCGCTTCGACGATCGCCACTGACTTCCAGATAATCCCGCAAATGAGCTACTAAAGCTGCGTCAGATCCATCAAAGAGCCTCGTGTAAGACATAAAGGGCTGGCGTGGATCATAGGCGTCTGCATTTGTCGAATTGTTTGTTGGATAGAATTCTTCCAGTTGCTTCGGATACGAAGGAGTTTTTTGTTTTGGTTCCAGATCAGATGGCAGTGGTGGTTTGGGGGCGACTACCGGTTGCCGTTCTGATTGTATGTCCGGTGGCGGTTTCAATGTCGTTGGAGTTTGTACAAATTGATCCGTCGATTGTGCTCCCTGATTGGCTTGAGCGTAAGCTTGAATCACACTTGTTCGATTTTTGAGGTCAGACCTTGAGTTAAGAGTTTCCGATGATTGTCCACGAATAATTATTTTCGCTGCGGGAGCGGGGGCAAGTTCAGGACTTTTTGGTTCGCAGCCATCGGGACAATCTTCTTCCCATTTGTCCCGCTTCATATTCTTTTCTCGTTTGGTCGTTTTTCGTTTTATGTGAGATGCCTGTTTCACATCACGATTTTTTTGTTTCTCTTCCCATTTTGTTTCTTTAGCAACCAGACGGTCCATTTTAAATAATGCATTCAGGGCATTTTTTTTGTTATGGCGTTCCTCGACCATCAAAGGAACTCCAGGGGTAAATTCCTGAGCATGAGGCGAATACCATGAAACCTGCATGCCAATTCGAGGTGGGTAATAGGGGGAATAATCAGTGATAGCACCGATTACAACTGCGTCAACATTCAGGATTTTTGCCAGTTTGAGAACATCATCCGGATTATTCATTTGTAGTTGATGTTCCACCATCGCTACCTCAGAGACGCCCAGGGGTAAAACCTGGAAACCAGGGACCTTTTGCAATTCTGCATAATAAGCGAGTGCAAATCGACGTCCGTCAACGTCCGGTTCCTGACTGAGATTAAAAAATGGAACGAGTGCTACGGTTTTCAGCCTGGGATTGGGATTAGTGACAGAGGTATGCATGATGACACACCCTGAAAGGCAGCTTAAACAGATTAATAAGGTAAAAATGCGAATCAGCACTGGATGGTTTCCATTGGATGAAGCCAGAAAGGATCGATTTCTTTTTTATCGGCATAACCGCTAAGGTAACTTCAATGAGAAATATTTAAGTATTTACCCTATTTTTACATTTGGCATAAATAGTTATATTACAGAGTTCTCTTGTCAGAGGTTGTCCTGGATGTCACTATAATCAGGCAGAGAAATGACTGAATAAAATCTTGTAAGTATCTGTAACACCCCCTATTCATACTTAAAGTTCCCATGAATTCCCCACTTCCTTCTCAACCCGATTTGCGACCTCCTGTTTGTTATGGGACGCTCAAGTTAAGCTCCCGGTATTTACTCTCTCCATTAGCAGGGTATACAAATTTACCTTTTCGGCGGATTGTAAGAGATATCGGTGGAGTTGGCTTAGCAACAACGGATCTGGTCAATGCACGTGGATTGCTGGAAGGCAGTTCTAAAACTCTTCAGCTGATTCAAACTTGTCCCGAAGATACTCCATTTGCAGTACAAATCTTTGGGAATGACCCGAAACAGATGCAGGAGGCTGCGCAATTGCTACAGGATCGCGGCGTTGATTCAATTGATATCAATATGGGATGTCCCGTCAATCGGATTGTCAAAGGGGGCGCTGGTGCAATTATGATGTGCCATCCCGACAAGACTATCGCATTAGTTCAATCGGTTGTTGAATCTGTGAAGATACCAGTGTCCATAAAAATGCGTCTTGGCTGGGATGATCTCAATTTAACAGCTCCCTTTTTTGCCAGAGAATTTGAACAGGTGGGTGTCGTTGCCGTGGCCATTCATGGTAGAACTCGCGAGCAGGGCTTTCGAGGTTCGGTCAATCATGACGGGATTCGGCAGGTTGTGGAAGCGGTGCAATCAATACCAGTGATAGGAAATGGTGATGTAACTAGTATTGCAGACGCTGACTATATGCTGAGAACCACAGGTTGTGCAGGTGTTTCCATTGGACGTGGGGCTTTGTCAAACCCATGGATATTTCGTCAATTGGTTCAATGGGAGCAGACTGGTCAATGTGACCCTCCTGGAAATTTTGATGATCGCCTGGAACTTTTATTACGCCAATTTCGCTACCTGCTTGAAATGACAACAGAACATCGCGCCATTTCCATGTTTCGAAAAATGGGCCATTGGTATTTGAAGTCGATGCGTGTGATCCCTGCATTGCGTCACCAATTCCAATGTGCACAGAATTTAAATGAATTTGAAGAAGCAATCAAAACGATTGCAGAAAAAGGCCCGAGATCTGGTTCCCGAAATGGAATTCTGCCTGAGATGCATATTCCTGTTCCTGGTGGCGCTGTTGAACGCTGGTGATAAAGTCGTCGTGTTAAACGTCTTCGTCCAGCTCTTCTACGAGAGAATGATCTAGTTCGATACGAAGTTTGGTTACTTTTCGCTCATCGGATTCAAGAACATCAAAACGCAACTGTTGCCAAGTGAGAGTATCACCGGCTTGTGGGACCTTGCCAACCTGGGTAATCACAAATCCTCCAATGGTGTCGAAGTCTTTTCCTTCAGGCAGGCCATAGTCGAATTGTTCATTGAGATCGTCGATATGAACTCGGGCATCAACCTCGATGATATCCTTACCCAGTTCAAAAATCATCTGCTCTTCTTCTTCATCAAACTCATCAACGATATCGCCGACAATTTCTTCGAGTACATCCTCCATCGTGACTAAGCCTGCAACTCCCCCATATTCATCAATGACAATTGCCATATGGACATGCTCTTTCTGCATCGTTTCCAATAAAGAATCAATACCCGTTGTTTCAGGAATATAGAACGGTGTAAACATTAGATCGCGAATGGTCAGTTTTTCTGAAGAATTGGAATTCTGGTTGTCCTTTGAAAAGTGCTTTAGAAGTTCACGCGCATAAAGTATTCCTACAATATCGTCGGTTGAATCGCCGATCACAGGAATGCGAGAGTGAGCGACTTCGATAAACTTGAGCAGAGCATCGTCCAGAGTAGCGTTGACGGGAATATAATCGATATCCATTCGCTGAGTCATAATTGCGGCAACATCTTCGTCCTGCAATTCCATCACGCGTTGAATCATTTTACCGGCTTCCGATTCGAGAATTCCTCCACGAGCCCCTTCTTCAATCACAGAAAGTATCTCTTCACTGATGTTGGCCTCCCGGCCATTTTTATTCTCTTCTATCCCCGCCAGTCGATGTGAAAACTCGTCAATTTTCCAGGAGGTCCAGATCACAGGTTTGAGTAACACAGATAACCAGCGAATCACGGGCCAGGATTGCTGTAGGAAGCGTTCACCTGAAATTCGTGACACTGTCCAGGGGACAGTCATTAGAATGAAGATTCCTACAATCAAAGCTAGAATCATTTGAAGGAAGAATTGAGTTGTTACGGAGAAGGAATTGAACTCAGCAGGGATTTCAACGTATTGATGAGTCAGAAGTGATGAAATAAGAATTACACCAGAAAGGTAGCAAAAGTCAGCAGCCAGGAGAATTGTTGGATGTGATCTCAGTATGTCACTGAATCGATTTGGTACACCCGCTTCGTTACAGAGTGTCTCTAATCGACTTCGTGAAAAATCTCTTAAAGAAAAACCCAATAATCCTGAAAACAGGGTGAATAAAATTAAAACTGCAAAAATCAGCGTGACCATAGATAGTGCAAAGAGCCAAGTTTTTAAGTGACAATATCGATTCTATTAATCTTTTGAAACCAGACTAAAGTTTAACAAAATCGACGAATACATGAATCTGTTAAAAGGGATAATTCTTACGCTTTTCTCACTCTTCCTGCCTGGGGATTGACAGGGCCTTGTGATCAAAAAACTGTTGTTCTTTTGTCCGCATTAGATCAAGTTCTTCTGCAGTTAAGTCATCGTAACCACACAGGTGTAACACACCATGTATCACATAAAGCAAGAGTTCATTCTCAGCGGACCAATTGTAGTTCTCTGACATGTCGCTGGCCATTTCCGCTGAGACCAGGACTTCGCCATCAATGACCTTTCCTGCCCCTCTCAGCTCAGGCACTTGTTTTTCTAGGTCTAACTGGCAATCCAACAGAAAACTAAGAACATCTGTATTATAGTCGTGATCAAGGTATTGTCGATTGAACTTACGGATCGTCGCATTATCAATGATAGCCAGACTAATATCTGCCCTTACTACATTTTCTGATTGGAGAAGAAAACAGACGGTTTCCTGGAGTAGTGCTTCATCGATAGAAAGGTGACTCTGCGAGTTTTGAATTTTGATCAGAAACTGGTCTTTTGTGTTCATTTATGCAATCTAGCGGGAGTTAAGCGGAGCGCTCTTCCGGATATTTAATACGCCCGTGATAGATACCAATAAGAGATTTCACCAGGGACTCTTCAACAATATTTATTTCACTTAAAGTTAATGAGCAATCATTAAACTGGCCATCCAGCAGGCGTTTCATGACCAGTGAGTGAACCAGCGAAACGATCCTTTTTGGTGTGGGATCGCTGAGAGTTCGGCTGGCACTTTCGACGGCATCGGCCAGCATCATTACTCCTGCTTCTCTGGTTTGCGGTTTGGGACCAGGATAGCGGAACGAAGATTCTTCTGCATCTGTTTTGTGGTCCAGGCTAAGATCTGCCTGCTTTTCAGCTTCTCGGAAAAAATATTCAACCAGAGTCGTGCCGTGGTGTTGTTCGATAAAGTCTATCAATGGTTGCGGTAGATTATGTTGACGTGCCAGATCAACCCCGTCTTTGACGTGTCCAATGATAATTAAAGTACTCATTGCTGGTGCCAGATTGTCGTGCAGGCTTTCACTACCCACTACCATGTTCTCGATGAAATATTGTGGTTTCAACATTTTTCCAATGTCATGGTAATAGGCTGCGACCCGCACTAAAAGACCGTTGGCGCCAATCTTATCTGCTGCTGCTTCCCCGATTGTTGCCACTGAGATGGAATGGTTATAGGTTCCTGGGGCACGACGAACTAATTCCTGAAGCAATGCATGGGAAACATCACTCATTTCTAATAAGCTGATGTCAGTTACGACACCAAACAGAGATTCAATAAACGGCAAACTACCGGCTACGAGATATCCAGCAGCAAGGCACCACCCTGCTCCCTGCAGACTTTCCCATAAAACCTGCTGGTCAAAAAAACCATTGGACAGTCCCTGATTATTAATCAGGTTGATTCCCCAGTAAACCAGGAAATAGGTAAGCCCTGTCCCAAAGCCGAGTTTAATCAGTGTTGATCGAGAAGAGACACTACCGAGAGAGATGACCGCGATTGCAGAGACGCTCATCAGAACTACAAAATGTCCCAATGATCCACCTGAAGATAGACAGAGAATCAGGGAAAGCGATAATGCTGTCAAGATAGCCATCATTTGATCATAAACAATGGCAAAGACCATTACAGTAACTAGTAGTGGCAGCACTTCTGCACGCCATGGATCGTAAGAGAGTAGCCGCCCAAGGAAGATAGTTAGAACAATAACGCTTAAGTAGATGCTTAAACGGCTAACAGTGTTTGTGATGGATTTTTTATTATGCAGCAAGTGGTAGCCATTGAGCACCGCAAGCACGATGAGCATGAAGAAAATAATGGTGATGCGGACAATTCGCTCATAGAAGGGAACGACTTCTTCCCTGGCTTCATGTTCGGCACTCAACAATGCAAGTTGTGATTCATCGATTACCTGTCCCGGTTCAACTAAGATTGTCCCGCGTTGAAATGTATCGAAGGTCTCTTTGACAAGTTGTCGGGCCTGGTTTCGCTCTTGTAAGGTTCTTTCTGAGTCGTAGACCAGCGTGGTCGGTGCTTGAAAAAGTATCCAGTGTGAAAGAACCGCAGACATGGGAGCCAGTTTGGGGTTACTTTTCCATGCTCTTCCAATAACCCCATTTTCCGAAAGTTGGTTGGGCAGCTGGATGTCAAAAGTGGTCACGATCCGGCGTGTATCGATATTCTTGTTAATGATTGCGATATCGTCATCTGCATGGATTTGATTTTTCAACAAATCCGATTCATTTACAATCCCATAGATCAACAGTGGTGAAATTAGTTTTTTGAAGTTCTCGATCAAATCATCAATTTTTTTGGTATCGCTGGAATCAGGGCTGCTGACAACAGATTTCAGTTCTGCGAATGTCTGCTCCGACTCCTCCGGAAATTGATCATTAAACTGTTCCAGTCTCTGGGAAGAGATTAACCCCAGTCTTGCTCTTATTTCAGTATCTAACTCATCTAAAGATTTCGCCGTTGAAATTGCTTCCAGATCTGCTTCGAGCAATAACGGCAACTTTTCGATCAAATCTGTTTTCTGGTTAAATGTATAGGGGACTGCAGATTCTTTTTGGGTTCGTTCGCGATCTGTTTCTATGGGGTTGGCAATTTTAAAAGTGGCATTTGCGAGTATGCCATGTTCTGCAAACATACCAAGTCGATAAGGAAAGGGTGCTTTCCAGCCTTCGACTGCGATCAATAAAATCAGGATTGCTAATAAACACACACTCAGGCGCGACAAGGTTCCTCGATTGCTTAATGATTCGCGCAGCTTCGAACTAAATTTGGATGAATCTCGCAAACTGGCAGCAAGTGCCGTTCTTGATTTTTTAGAACCAAAAAAAGCCATGGAAGTGACCTAAAGAGTGAAGATTAAAAAACAAAAAAGTAAATAGTATCAGTGTCCCATTGTGTCTTCATTTTGGTAGGCTTTCACAATTTCACCTACCAGTCTGTGTCGTACAATGTCTTCATTTTTTAGTTGAACGACTCCCACACCTTTGATATTTCGCAAGCGAGTAATCGCATCGGTCATGCCACATGAAATATCGGGTGGCAAGTCAATCTGTGAAATATCACCTGTGACAACAATTTGTGATCCCATACCCATCCGGGTGAGAAACATTTTCATCTGAGTTACCGTAGTATTCTGGGCTTCGTCCATGATGATAAAAGTGTTATCAAGAGTACGTCCGCGCATGAATGCTAAAGGTACCACTTCCACGATATCATTTTCCATATAGCGATTCACCTGGTCGAAATCGAGCAAGCTGCTTAATGCATCCAGAAGCGGTCGTAAAAAAGGGTTTACTTTTGCCAGCATGTCACCGGGAAGGAATCCCAGCTTTTCTCCTGCTTCTACCGCAGGACGGACAAGAACGATTTTTCGTACGCTTTCTGTTCTTAAAGCGTGGATTGCCATCGCAACTGCCAGGAACGTTTTCCCGCAGCCAGCAGGTCCTGTACAAAAAACAAGATCGTGCTCGCCAATTGCTTTGATGTATCCAGACTGTCCTGGTGTTCTTGGATGGACCTTTTTTGTTTTCTCAAACAGGTCAATCGAAGAGGGGGTGGTGGTCGGAACCTGCTTCACCTGTTCGCTGATAAAGCTCCCATTGTACAGAGCGGTTTGAACCTGTTCGGCACTGAGTTCTCCGGTACTTTGGATGATTGCTTTTAGTTCAGCAAAAATCCGAAGTGATTTTTGGATAAGCGAATCATCACCGATAATTCGGAGTTCATCATTTCGGTGTACAATACTTACACCTAATGAATCCTCGATTTGTCTGATGTGACAATCATGTGTTCCTAATAAAATAGGAATCTGGTCAGGATCAGAAAAAGAAAGAGTGGCTTCTGACATCAGAAATTCTGCGTGTGCCTCCGAAAAATAAGGAATTCAACAATTCCAAGGATGAAAATAATGACATGAAAAATTGAATTTCGCCATGCTGAACTGACTGAAAACTTTAATAATCCCCAGACTGAAATCCAAAGCTTGAATATGGTTTCTATTTCAATGCACTAAGTCTACTCCAGCAAAACAGTAAGAGAAAGGAGAGACTTGTCCTTAAACTGGTGTTTTTTTGTAAATTATGAGTCAACAAGAGGTTATAGAACGTGAATTATCTGGTAGATCTCTGTTTTCCAGTCAGGAAAGATTAAAAAATATGAAATGGTCCAAGTAAAAAAATTCAAGAATCACAATATTACCTATCCATTACAAACGGGATATTTTTGCTTTCATGTACTTTGTTGATGTCAAGATCTAGCGTTTGGGTAATGCACCTGAGGGACCCTGCTTAGATACTGTCGATTGTATTGGTAATGCTCAAGATAAAGCCGCAACCTGTTCGATGAATTGTTCATAGGATGCAGAATCGGTACCAATGTAAAAAGCGCTAAAGATTCTGTTGATCCATTCAGAGTCAAATACATCCAGTCTCCTGACGGAACTGATGAAATAAACGTGAAAAGGCTATTGGAAATGTACGAAACAAACTTTGGGTTCAAGAATCGACCCTTTACCGTTTCACCCTGCCCGAATTGTTTCTTTCAAGCTACAGAGCACCAAAACGTCCTGGATGAGTTGCTAATCACAAATTCCAGTATGAACGGCATCTCGATTCTTACCGGAGACGCGGGGACAGGGAAAACCGCGATTTGTCAACAACTGATTTCTCAGTTAGAAAATCAGTTTCAAATTCAGTTTGTTGAGCACTGCAATTTTCCGACTGTAAGAGCATTGTTGCAAACTTTGCTTTACGGATTAACAGACTCTTATGAAAAAGTCAGTGAACAGGAATTACGACTTGCTTTAAATGCTGAAATTCGATCCTCATTTTTGGCGCATGATCAGCCATTGCTGGTGATTGTCGACGAAGCTCATCTTTTGAGTAGTCCCTTTTTAGAAGAACTGCGC
>NZ_CALEMX010000108.1 GCF_937910335.1 uncultured Gimesia sp.
TGGCGCAAATTACGTGCCAAAGCGAGGGAAGTCATCTGGGAAATGCGGGCTTAAAACATCTCGGATCAGAGGGCGATAGCACTTCAAACAAGCAGCGACTGAAAATGATCGTCTTTTCCACAGATGGATTGCCTACCATCGGCGAGCGCGATGCACAGAAAATATTGAAAACGATCTCTCAAAAGAATACGGAAAATGTAAGATTGTTTGTCTTCGGTGAAGGTTATAACGTGAATACCAAGCTACTCGATTTCCTGGCCCTCGATCATCGTGGAGAAGCAGACTATATTCTCCCTAAAGAAGATATTACCCAAAAGATCAGCCAGTTTTTTGATCGGGTTGGCAGCCCTGTGATGACCGATGTATCGTTTGATTTTGAGGGAGCGGGTGTGACTGACGTTTATCCGCGACAAATTAGAGATATCTTCAAAGGCGAACAGTTACTGGTTTACGGTCGGTATACTGGATCGGGTCCCAAAACGATTCAGATCTCCGGAATGATTAATGGGGCCAAAACAACGCTCTCTTACAAATTAGATTTTCCGGCAGAATCGACGGATGATCGCAACTGTTTTGTACCTCGACTCTGGGCAGGTCAAAAAGTGGATTTTCTGCTCGAAGAAATTCGTAAAAATCACACCAGACAACCGGATCAGGAACTGATAAATGAGATCACATATCTCGCCAAACGGCACGGGATTGTGACGCCTTATACGAGTTTTCTGATGGCCGATGACACAGTAATGGGTAATTCTCCGCTACCTGCACTTCAGGCATATCGTGGAGAATCGAGATTACGTCGAGAACGTAACCAACTGAAATGGAATCTCGAAGAAAAGTTGAAAGCTGATAAATCTGCTCCGAACGTCAGTGGTAGCCTTCGACAAAGTAAAATTCTCGATGCACAAAGTTCGAACCGTGATCGGGATGCAGCCGGGAAAAGTGGTAATGCTTCTCGTTTTTACTTTCAGGCAGAACGCGAAATGAAAAAGATTGGTAAAAAGGGTTCCGCGTTACAATCGATTCGCTACATTGGCAATCGGACTTTCTATAAATCGAAAGGGATCTTCTGGAATGAAAGTTTGTACGATCCCGGTAAACATAAGGACCTCAAAACAGTCGAAGTTGGTTCGAGTGAATACTTCGAATTATTGAAGCAGGATCAGAGATTGGCCAAGTATCTTTCGCTGGGCAATGTGATTCTACAAGTGGGTCCACAATGGTATCAGATCGAAGAAAAGTCGAAGTCCTAGACCGGAAAGAGTACTGAGAATTTTAGAGCTTCGTAGTTTGTCATTCTATACGACGGGTTCTGATTTCGTTTCATCCTGATTTTTAAACAGGCGAGGGGGATGAGCAGACCAGACGGCTGCTGCTGCAAACAGTGGCATGATTGAGAATAGAATCAGAACCGGATTGTAGGATCCAAAATAATCGACTGAGATAGCCACCGGCAAAGGACCCAGCGCGGAAGCCAGGATCATCATGGACCAGGCTACGCCTCGGACCGCGCCCTGATTCATTCGCCCGTAATAGTTGATCCAGACGACCGTCGCCGTGCTGCGAAAAATACTGCCCGTCAAACCGAGAAAAAAAGCATAAAATACAACCAACCAGAGGGCCGGTAATGTCAGGATAATCAAATTGGCTAGCGATAAACAGATCATGGAAAAAAACAGGATGTAACGACTGGGAAATCGATCTGTGATCCAACCCGCTGGAAACATTAAAACGGTTGCGCAGATTGCCTGAAACGACATCATTCTGATAGCCCAGTTGTGAGGGACATCATGGCTGCCCAACAATGAGATTTGATGAAAAACCAAACCTGTTCCTACCAGGGAATGCGTGGTAATCACGGATAATAATTTCCAGAATGTCGGATCACGTAGTACTTGTCGGACCGTCCATGATTCAATCGTAGTAGTGATTAAAGGGCCTTTAAATTTCTTCGACGAATCTTGCTCTTCTATTTCTATTTTTTGATTGGGGTCGATTCCATCCGGGTGTAATCCCAGATCTTCCGGACGGTTTCTGACGAGGATAATACCCGGTAGAATCAGACAAATGGCAACGGTCGCAGCATAAAAAATCCAGCCGTTTTGCCAGCCATAATGAGTAATCAGCCAGTTATTGATAAACGGTATTGTCATTACGGAAAACGCACTACCAAAGCCGGCAAGTGCAGTGGCGCGCCCCCGTTTTCGTTCAAACCATTCTCCCACCATCCAGACTGAAATGAGTGTGAGTGCGCCTTGACCGAGACTACGTAATAAACTGAAGCCGATATAGAGCCCTGTAAGCGTCTCGATCTGTGACATGAAAAAGCAGGCGATCGCCAAACCTGTGGCCGTCAAAGGTAAAAGGATTCGCGCGCCCCAGGAATCAAGCAGGTGACCTATAAAGGGTAACAGGCAGGCACTGACGATTGTGGCAGCTGCATAGGCCAGAGAATATTGAGTCTCCGTTAAGTCGAGTGTGGCCCGCATGGGGTCTTTGAAGATCGCGATGGAAAATGATTGTCCCGGAGCGGAGAGATATTGTGTTGTCGCAGCAATACCAAGCATCGTCCAGCCGGGAAAATACTTATGACCGGTTGGTGCGGCTCCTTTTTCTGTGTTGCCAGGTTCCGCATTGGCCAGCGGAGACTGCGAATTCATTTCTGGTATTTCTTCCCTGGATATTTAAATCAGTCAGCACGGAACGGGCGACCGGTGGGTTGGGATCCACTATAGCAGATGAGGAGGCGTGGGCGTAGCGTACTGAGAAATTGGATGAGACAAAATCTCTGATCTTCACGTATTCCTTATGAAATGGAATAATTCTTTCATCCAAATCGAGCGTTTTGTGAAGAATGCTGTTTCGTTAGATTCCCAGCCAGTCGTTGAACAGGAAATCGAGCCGAGCGCTCAATAGGGCAATTCTTCCCATGACGGTGTAGGCAAAGCTGGCTCCGAATGTGATCATTAAAAACCAGATTCCCAGTCGTGAGATATATTTGACAATTCCTTCATGCTCGACTGAGAAAAAGAAATAAACCATGCAGGAAGTGACTCCCACAATCACAACCGTATTTCTTAACGATTTGATCCAAAGCAGAGAACCATCCGCAGTAAAGACGATGAAGGGCATGATGGTGCTTTGGAGTTGGCCTATAAAGTCGGTTTCCAGATAACTAATGAGTCGGATACCAGCTGTGGCCCCAATAAAGAATGCTAAAGGCCAGCGGGCAATCCAGTTCCCTTTCGGTGCCAGACGCCATAGCAGCAGGACACTCAATACCAGGGGGATCAGATAGAGCAGATCGGATTGAACGTCACTTTCCATATCGGGAAAAAAGCTCATGCGAGCCATTCCGGGTAGAAGTTTGGCATAAAGATTTGTCACAATTTCAGTCCAGAACCCGACCACCATCGCATAAGCCGCCGAGACACCCACAAAGACAGATTCCGTAAATTTGTAGAGTGGGTTATCACCATACAGGAAAGAAAAAATGGCCAGCGTACAGAAGGCAGAGACCCATAATCCAAGCGTGCGTGAGTAACTAAAACTGATACCCGGATCATCTTTTTCTTTAGCGGAAACTTCCTGATAGGTGGACCAGCGGTAGGTCTGTTCCGGAGAAGTTTTCGAGGATGATTTAGCTTCAACGGGAACTTCACGAACGTAAACTTCGCCTTTGCCCCTGAAGAGTTGAACGGAGATCAGGCCCAATCCACCAAATACCATCAGTAAAGTCCAGATGATTGTTGACTGTTTCATTAAGCCGTTCCCTGTCTTCGTTCCAAGAAATAAATCACATTACCTAAAACAATCAGACTGATTAGCAGTACATGTGCGACCAATTGGGGCCCCATACGTACCAGTCCTTCTTTCGCTTTTGGGTTTTTTGCCAGTTCAGGATAGTGGTTAATAATGGCCTGTTCGTACTCGGCTGCCCCTTTTATCGCCGCCAGCATGCCTGTCAGTTGATCCGGGATATAAGGCAACATGATTGGTGCCTGGACTCCGGTGCAACCGACGACCGTCGGAATATCAAAGGGAGAGGAACCGTAGAGGACCCATTCCTGCGATCCGGGATAGCCGGCACTCACATTAGCTAACAGGTCGACCTGTTGGATATTCTTGAGGTTTTTGGTGAGCGGGATGTTATCAAGATTCGTTCCATGAATATCTGTGGTGTATGATTTTTTCAAATCTTCCACGACCAGTTTGATCACTCCTTCGTTGCCAGCACGGAATCCCAGATTCACATACTTGGTTCCATATTTTCCTTTGTAAGTCTCTGGGTATTCTTCATTCAGTATATTAATCGAACCCTCGATCATGTTAATGCCTGGTGGCCAGAGTGTCATGAAATAGATATTGTGTTTTTTCAGGGCACAGTGTCGGGTGAATGCCGAGGCCATCGGTTGCAGTTCGCCCGCACTGGCAGGGTCATAATCCAGAGCCATGACGATATTAGAACCATCGGGCAGATTATCGACGGCATCGAAGACGGCGAGCACCTGATCGGAGGGCGTTTCAGGAAACGTGGTTCCCATAATGAGTGGCACCGCGACGGCAACAAACATCACTAAAAAGATCCACCGACGATCCAGGTTTTGCAGTATTTCCAGCATCCTTTACGCCTCCTGATCTGAGCCAAGGTAGGAACGGTCGACGCCTAATAAGACTTTCAGCGAAGTCGAGGCCACCCCGAGTGCAATTCCAATTTTGATTGCCCTCATGCCGGGGGTTGTGAAGTCGTCCATGATAATTTGTGATAAGTGGTCTAATTTAAAATCGCTATAGGTAATGCCGCCTTCTCCAAAGATTGGTTCATTTGGAAAACCGCCGGTTAACCACTCACTGGCGTAGGTTCTGCCCAGTAAAACAATGACAGCGATGATCAATAGAATCGTGGCTTCTGTATTTTTCGCACGGAAGGCGCGAAAGGCGGCTGAAGAAATATAAAACGCCAGCAAAGCAAACATGGTTGCTGAAAGAGGCGTAAAGATATACTCAAAGAACCACCAGAAGGCGCTGCCCACTTCGAGATAATTTCCCGACCAGGAAAATTCCGGAAATTTTGCATTGGGATGGACGCCCACTTTCGCAAGACCGACAAATAAAGTGACGAAAAACGCGATTAAAGTGACCGCGGCATATCCCCAGCCTGCCTGCTGAGCGGAAATTTTCTGAAGTTGCATTTTGAGCAGGTTGCCACCACCGAGGATGAACGCAAATGCGGCCAGGAGATTGAACCAGGCCATCGCGTCGTTTCCCCACTCCTCAAACATGGGAATAAATGCAGTACCGATCAGGATAAATCCTGTCACCGCCGAGATTAACAAGGGGACCGTGCGTTTCAAGGTTTAAAACCTCCCTTACCGAGGATATTCTCTTTAAGATAGATCTGGGCCGATTGTAGAACCGTCTCCTTGCCTTCGGCTGGAGGTTCTCCCCGGGATTCAAAAGCAGAGATGGTCATAATGAGGCATCCCGCGAGAAGTAAAATGCCACCAATTAATTTACCGAAGTCTTGTCCCTTGAGGCTGCCCAACTGTTGGGGTTCTCCTGAAAGATAAGCCGAAGCGGCAAAGAACTCTTCGCCGATGAGAGTAAAATCGCAGGCGGCTACGAAGAAAGGCAACTGAGTGGGCATTGCCGTTCCCGCGACTTGAATGGCACCGACGGAATTGCCCGTCTCTGCCAGAATTAAAGATTCCGCGTAAAAGGCGCCCATATAAAAACAGGCCGCCGGTTTATCGCGGACCATTTTTCCGGTCACACTGGCGACGTATCCGAACTGTTCGTCGGTGATATAGTAGATGTCGTCTTCGTTATATTCATCGGGTCGACCCGCTTGGAGATAGGCGGCTTCGACGGTGTCGCGGGCGGTGGTCATCACCAGAGAGCGTGAAGTGGGAACCTCCAGGGTGGCACGGTAATCGGCGGTGGTTTTCGCTACCTGTGCCAGAATTGTGATACCTGCGACGGTCTGGATGTCATTGATATCCTGAATTCCGGGAACGAATAAACAGGACCTACCCATTTCGGTAGCCCGCCCAACCGCGTCTTTAATGGCTTCGAGACCCGCGATTTTGCGAATTTTGAGCGTTTTTCCCCGCCGTGCCATCTCAATGAATACGATCACCGCTCCACAAATCAAAAAGACGAAAACGGCAAACCAACTGCGTTGCAGATTAAACCATTGAAGTGTCGCGATTATGGGCTCTTTGAGTTCCACAGTTGGCGAGGCCGCATTATCTGGGCCAAAGGCCTGAATGCGATACAGATATGGCACGCCCGTTTCGCAGTTTGAATCTCGGAATGTATCCTTGCGATAAGTGGCTTCACCAATCTCTTCGAACTCCGGTTTTTTCTCTTCAACTTCAAAGACAAATGGAGATCCAGATTCTAACACGACAGCCTCTTCGCTCCCCCCGATCTGTTTACGAGAGATGACATATCGTAAGACTTTGCGTGGTTTCGTGTCTTCCTCGTCATCGGGCGAAAGCGTCCAGAACAGATCAATCGCCGTCCCTGCATCGCCGTCTACATCTTCTGCTCGGAACTGAGTGGGCGGTGCCAGTTGTTTCGCTTTCGGTGGATCATCTGCCCGCGATTGCGCCATGCCTGCTGCAAAGCAGAGAAGCGGAATCATCAGTCGTTCGATGACTACATTTTTCCATAAATGCATGAATAATTATCCTTCGATGAGTTCCACATTAGCTCGGGGGACTACAACTGTTTCTCCGGAATCGAGGGCGACTTCCAGAACTCTTGATTCTGAACCGGATTCCAGTTTTCGGAGTTCTGTTGGCATGTCTCCCACCTGACCGAGCAGACCAAAGTAGGGATCTCGAATAATTCGGACGGGAACTCCGATTTCCAAAACCCCCAACGCGTTCTCTTGTTTGAGATGTGACTTGGTATCGGCCTGACTGTTTTTGTCTAGCGGGATTACAATTTCGGGTCGTAATACACCTGCGCGAATTTGTGTTGTTCCATTGACGGCAGCTTCTGCTCCCTCTCGTTCTTTGAGCAGTCGAAAGGTTCGTGCTGCCATGGCGATTTCACCAAAACCTTCCGTGATGATCAGAGTTGTGCCGATATTTTCAGATCCGGTGACGGCGACGCCTAGATCATAGCCTAGAATTTCTTTCAGATCTTCATCATCCATGCCTCCGGAAATCATTGCTGCGACGCCGATTTCGATTCCCCGCTTGACTGCTTTTCCGGTCATGCGGGCACCGCCTATGACAATTTTTCCTCGCATAGATTCGTTCAATTGGGAATCAACTAATGGTTCATCTTCCTTTTGACAGGCAAACTGAATCTTGCCGTAGGCTTCCCCACCAATGCCCAGGATTCCCTGTAAAAAAGTGACTTCCGAATCAATTACGACACCCTGTTGGGGGATGACTTCTTTGACTGTGCCTGCCTGATACGCGCGAACCTGAATGGGTAGTGGGGCACCTCGCAGGATGACCTGACCGGTAACATGTGAAATTGATTCAATCGTGCCTGATGTTTTGGCGGTCATTTCTGCTTTGAAAAACCCAAAAATACCTTTGCTGCGTGCCAGTAGATCTCCGGCCCGAATTTCTTCTCCGACAGAGACTAGCATACAATCAGGAACTTCCGCGGGGGCGACGGAAATCTGATTGGCGACATTAATGGGAGTCACGTCGCCGGGCATGAAAGTCTGAGCCACGATTTGTTGCGACGAAACCTGTTCGCCGACTTTGACTAAAACATCACCGGGAATCGGGAGGATACGTCGGCTGGAATGCAGCACTCGCTGGCTGATTTGTAATCCTGGTGAATATGCCTTTGCCATAATTGTCAATTCTTTATGTGTTGTGTCATGCTTACTTCGAATGATTTTCAGGGAATAAATCCAATTCCTGGACCCAACTGGTCAATTCAGCCAGATGGTTATTTTCGCCGGCTGGCACCATCAAGGGTCTGCCGCGCGCGTCAAGAATGAGTCCGACAGTCCCTCCTCGTACTTTGAATTCCTTTCGTTTACCGGCACCGGCACCAAAATCATAACCACGTTTCGGTTCCACAATCACCTTCGCCCATTCCTCAAAGCCAAGCGGAATTCGTTTCATCTCACCACAGAGCAGCTCGCCCGATTGATTGAGTGAATTTCCAGAGATATGATACTTGAAGCAGGTTTTTCCAGAACGGTATAAGCCACGCGGTGCGAAGCAGGTTCCCAGATAGATCAGGCAGTCGCGTTCGAAGACCTGTAATGCAGCTTGAGGATGAACCTGCGCCAGTACTCCTAGATGAGGCATCATGAAAATGCTGTCTTTCGCAAGAACCGTCATCCCCTCCGGCTCGAAGGCATCAATCAACATGGCAGCGGTCTGATTCATATTTGGCGCGTGTGAGAGCACACCTCCGGAACCGACTAGCAGATTCAGTTTCATATTGTCCACGATAGATTGGCCGCTGGTATTTTGACTGAAGGTATCACCGACCGTTCTTTGTTGCTGTACCCCTTTCAGCGTGGTGGCAAATTCTTTATGTTGAATATACGCCAGTCGGAGGGCTTCGCGGGCGACCGCTTGTTCGAAGACCAAAGCTTCTCTGGATTGAGGAATCGTCGTGGGGCGAATCATTTTATTTTTGATATGATTCTGCAGTTCGCGCGGATCCATATCCAGATGCACCCAGCGTAAGATCATAGGCAGAGTGGCAGAGGCACATACGTTGGAGATGGAATAACTCATTCCGAGATTGGCACTCACCGTACGATTAAACGTGCCGTCGAAGACACTGAAGACGTCCGTCGTCGCTCCACCAATATCGACACCCAGTGCATTGATTCCCTCTTGCTCTGCGATTGTTTGCAAAATATTGCCGACGGCTCCGGGAGTTGGCATGATGGGGGCATCGGCCCAGGAGATTAGTTTGTTATACCCGGGAGCGTGCGCCATGACATGTTCCAGAAACAGATCATGAATGGCATCTCGCGCAGGGGCCAGATTTTCTCTTTCTAATATCGGGCGGACATTTGCTACGGTCGACAGCTTCACGTCATCATCAAATGCCGCTTCAACAAATTCTGTGGCTTCCTGATTGCCAGCGTAGATGATCGGCATTTTATAAGTGCCTCCAAACCGAGGCTGCGGTTTGGCCGGGGCGATCAATTCTGCTAATTCGACGACGTGTTTTTGCGTGCCACCATCCGTGCCTCCGGCGAGCAAAATCATATCGGGTCTTAATTCCCGGATGCGTTGAATTTGTTCGTGAGGCAGGCGTTTGTCGTTCGAACAAATGGTATCCATGACGATTGCACCGGCGCCTAACGCGGCACGTTTGGCGCTGGCTGCCGACATCTCGCGAACGACCCCCGCGACCATCATCTGTAATCCGCCTCCGGCACTGGACGTGGAGATATAAATATCGCAGCCTGTGTTACCCTTTGCAGGTCGGATGATTTCCCCATTTTCGTCAATGAGTTTTCGGCCCGCTAATTCACCGACTTCCGTGACGGCATTGACAACGCCGACGGTTACATCAGCGGCTGGTTCTTCTACTGTTGTTGGTGCTTCGCCTCGATACGTCTGTCGGTATTCGCCATTGATTTTCTCGATCAGAATGGCTTTGGTCGTTGTGCTGCCACAATCGGTGGCCAGAATCACATTGAGTTGATCAGGGTCTAATTGTTTGACTGTTGTGGAGTTCATATTTTGATTTGTCATCCGTGTAAATATGAAAGCAGATCAGGTCCGTTCCCAATGGGTTCAATGTCGTCAAGAATCATCCTGCTTGATCGTTTCCGGGTTTATTGTGTTTTGTGCTTCCGTGGAATGCTCACTTTGCTCGCGAGAGGGCGGAGCGCTGAGCGTTTCCAAGCGTTGGCACAACCATTCGATGGATCCTCGTTTTTCCAGAAAGTCGGCGAAAATATTTTGCGCTTTTGGATCAACGAGGAAGGAAATAAAAGGGGAGAAAAAGTGAATGGCCTGTGAGCCGATATAGTTCAACGGGCGGCAGGTTTCCAGTGAGAGAATGGCGAGCGTAACCATATCTCGCCTGATAATCTCCCGGCAGATGCGGTCGGCAATCTGTTGTTGCTCTTCTGTGGGAGCAAACTCTTCGGGGCGTTCTACCGCGAAGGCATGCGCGAGCCACTCTTTGATCATTACCATCCTAGCCTGTATCCAATTTAATTGTAGCGTCTTCAAGGCCATTCGGATCGAGTATCATGCCATGGCTGACGCTATCGTTAAATGAAACGCGCTCTAGCAATACCTGCTCTGAGTCCGTTTGACGCAAGTAAATCCTAAAGTTGTTCCAGAACGGATTCAACAAAACGAAAGCAACAGATACTCTGTGCCAAGGGGGCTGAATCACTCTGAAACTCTATCATTAACCCGACTTCGGATTATGTGTAACAATAGCAGGATTGGATAAAAATGAAAGTATCCTCTTTGAAGAAATGCAGATTCCCAAAGAATCCGACTCACGTGGATTTCAGAGCAGAATCAGGGTACTTGAGATTTGTACTCAGCCGATGTTGAAGAGAGTTTTGGCATTTGTGGTTGTGATGTCTGCCATCTCTTCAGGAGATTTCTGATGAAGTTCAGCCAGACAGGCACAGGTGTGCTTTACAAACGCAGGTTCATTCCGTTTGCCTCGCTGTGGTACTGGTGCAAGGTAGGGCGCATCGGTTTCCACCAGCAGACGCTCCAGGGGTATCTGACGCGCTGTCTCGCGCAGCTCCTCATTTTTCTTAAACGTCAACATTCCGGCAAAAGAGATGTAAAGTCCCAGTTCTAAACAAGCGGCTGCGGTTTCGGGGTTGCCACAAAACGAGTGCATGATGCCTTTGAGAGGGGCGTCTGCTGCTTCCTGCTGTAATAATTGAACAACGTCGGCTTCCGCTTCGCGGCAGTGAACGACAAAGGGCAGGTTCAACTTTTGCGAGAGTTGAATGTGTTTGCTGAAATAGGTGCGTTGTAATTCGATGGGAGCGTAATCCCAATAGCGATCCAATCCAGTCTCTCCGATTCCGACGACTTTGTCTGCGGTGGAAAGCGTTTGAATGAGTTCCCAGTCATTGGGTTTCATTTGCGCGACATAGTTGGGTTGGATGCCGATCACGGCATAAACGTTTGGAAAGGTGGCAGCGAGATCAACGGCGCGTTGACTGCTTTCGGCCGTTGTTCCGATTGTTAAAATCGTTTCTACGCCTGTTTCGATCGCACGTTGTACTGTTTCTTCCCGATCCGGATGAAAGGCTTCTTCATCGAGATGGGCATGGGTATCAAATAATTTCATCAGCCTGTGTCCAGGTTTACGGTAGCATCTCCAAGTCCATTTGAAACGAGTATAATGGAATGAAAGACGCGATGGTTAATTGGGATTCGCTCTAGCCTGTATCCAGGTTTATTGTAGCGTCTCCAGATCCATTTGGATCAAGTATAATAGTATTGAAGCCGCTATGGTTAAATTGGACGCGCTCCAGATAGTCAAGAATTTCAGTTGGGGGAGGTAATCGGTTTCTTTTTCGGTGTGACCTTATTTGCATCCGTAGCAAAATGAATGGAATAGAAACCGGCAGCCAGGCTGGTGTCGTAGACACGAATCATTTCGCCCAGTGACACATTCTCTTCGATATCCAGTATGACTGGGATTTCCGGTGCCAGACTCGCCAGTTCTGTCAACGTCTGTTTCAGTTGATCAAACTGAGCATACTCACGCTCATTCAATTCTACAATGGTCTGGTTGCCCTGCCGTTTGAGTTTTAACCAGACTTCACCTAATGGTTTCTCCTGTGGCACAGTTTCCGTTGATTCGATACTGCCCGTAGCCAGTTCGGTAGGCAGCAGGAACTCTCGAATCTGATTCGCCGAGGCGCTGATAAAGAAAATCAAGAGGAGAAAAACCACATCGATCATAGGCGTCATGGTTGCCTGATCCTGAATGTCGCGCCGGGTACTATGATGAGAAGGGATTTTCATGGCAGAACAGGCTTACTCGTTCAGGACAACAAAGGGGACATTTGAGATACCCGCTCGGGCACAACTGATGAGTACACGCTCAATGATGCGATAAGGAATCCGGCGGTCGCCACGAATACGCACTTCTGTTTCATTCCGTTTGGACTCATCGATTGACAATAGCCTGGCGTCCAGTTCTTCCGGCGAGATTTCATTCCCGCGTACATAGAGTTTTTCATCTAAGGTGACGGTCACAATAATCCGTCGGGGGGCTTCATCCGGTTCTCTTTCATGCTGAGAGGCTTCGGGAAGTTCGACGGCTTCCAGTTTTTCATTCTGAGTCAAATGTGTCGCTGCGAGGAAGAACACAACTAGTAGAAACACGATATCGATCAGGGGTGTAATGTTAAAACGGATTCCGGGTTGGCGCGGGCGTGTCGGGATTCTCACGGTTGCTGTCCCCCTGGAGGGGGAGCGGGTCTAGAAGCCTGCTGATTGGCGATGCGGTCTGCCAGTTCGTCTTCCGGTCGTTTACGTACTGGTTTTCCGGTTTGTTTTGTGGGCGGGGGAACGGATCTCTTAAAGTCGGCAAAGACATGTTCCGCCAATAATGAAGATTGCGCAACAAGTTCGTCGATACGATTTCGAAAGAAAGCAAAGCTGGCGAGAGCCGGAACTGTGACACTCAATCCGAAGAGGGTGGTAATCAGGGCTTTGGAAATTCCCGGTGCCAGCTCTGCAACATCGGGGTTGGCTTTGGCAGTGAATTCGGAGAACGCCAGAATCATGCCCCAGACTGTTCCTAATAAACCGAGCATCGGGGAGAGGGTTCCGATGACCGACAGATATTCGATTTTTCGATTCAATCGAGCAGACTGCTGCATGGCTGCATCTTCCATTGCTTTTTCAACGGCGCCATAGCCCATTTGAACTTCTGCTAATCCCGCAGAGAGTATGTAAGATAAGAAACTGGGACGTGACTTACAGACGGTGTCGGCACTCCGATATTGTTGCTGAGCAATCAATGCATGCACTTCCTCTGCCATTCCCGGGGGCATGAGTGAATTACTGCGGATGCTGATGATATGTTCGACGATGAGGGCGACCATTGCCACACTCAGAACGGCAATGATAATTCCAATGGTTCCGGCATCATCTACTAACTGACGAAAATCTACTTTGGTGATGCCTGCACCACTGGTATCGGCAGAATCATCGGCGGCCAGGCAGAGCAGTGGAGTTGTCAGTAAAACGCCGCAGAGGACTAAACCAATCCAGACGATTTTTAAAAGTGGTTTCATACGATCCATCAAAGTTTTCTTTTCCTGAGTGGTTGATAAAAATCAATTGGGTTGAGTCGCCGGTTTCTGATCTAAGCCATTGCGTTTCTGAATCTGATCCATCATTTGCTGCGCGATTTGTCGGGACGTGGAATGCGGATAGCGTACTACGGTTTCCTGATAAAGTCGGAGCGCATTCGCCGTTTGTCCCAGTGCCAGCAAGGAATCAGCGGCTTTCAGATTTGCCATAGCAGATAATTGTGGATTGGAATCATAGGCCAGGGGAGCCCAGAGGAACGATGCGGTCGCCTGATCGTGTCGTTCGAGCAGAGCGTATCCCGTTCCAAGCAGGTAATACGGACCTGCTTTTAAGTGTTTCGGTACTTGTGCCAGATTTCGTTCCCAGCGCTGTAGTTCCAGATGATTCAGGTCGCCTGCTCTTAAGCGAATGCGCCAAAGTTGCGTCCTTGCCAGTTGTTGCACATTAATATTGGGGCTTGTTGCCAGAGAGCGTAGTACGGCTTCCGCCTGTGCCTGGTAGTCGGGCGATGTGAGTAGAATGCTGGCGCCCATGAGCTGTTTGACTTCATCTTTCAATGTCAACCATCGGTGTGCGGAGTTACGCACTGGCGAGAGTGATTCCTGAATGGTCCAGTCCAGAGGAATGAGTTCAAAATGGCGGGAGTCTGGTTCATTTTCCACCATCATCTGAAAGCGTAAAGCTGCCTTGAGTAAATCCCCTTGACTCAGAGCGGCTTTGGTCATTAATGCCAGGATTTCACGACGGACCCAGGTTCGATTTTCAATCTTTAAGGCTTCACTGAATGACTCGATGGCTTTATCAAACTGACTTGCCTTTAATTCTTTGAGTCCTTGCTGGTATTTTTCAGTTTGAGGTGTGTGAACTTTGATAATTTGAGAACTGGGGTAGGTTCGCACGGTACCACTGGGTAGCAGTTTGACTTTGATTTCAGAATGTGTGAAATTCAGAATCGTACAGGGAAGGGTCGCCTGGCCGACATGATGATCCGGGCGAATTTCGATTTTATCCTGAGCAGAGACGGGAAGCGTCTGCATGAAGCAGCAGATGCCAACCATGATTGCCATTGAAACCGTTCGCATGATGATTCTTCCCAGATCAGTCAGTGTTTAATTCTCTACCGTTAAATTTTCTGCGCTCGAAGGCGTGATTGTTTCGGTTGAAGTCGGTTCAGGTGTTTTTTCCTGAAGGTCTGTTTCTTTCGTAAAAAACCAGGAAGCCAGCATCAAGATGGCGCCGCCGGTAATTGCCATATCAGCGACATTAAATATGCCAGTTCGTAACGGACCGAATCCAATATTGAGAAAATCAATCACAATCCCATTCAGAAAGACGCGATCAATTAGATTCCCAATCCCGCCAGCCAGTAGCAGAGAAAGTGCAATGAATTGAACAAGCGGCATTTGCCAGCGAAAAACGAGCATCCCCGTTACGATGATTAAAAAAGCTGCATTGGCGATGACGAGCAGGAAAAACCGAACTGGTTTTGAGAGTCGACTGCCGACACTCAGAAACGCACCGGTGTTTTCAGCGTATTCCATTCTCAGCGTGTTATTGAAATAGGTGATGGGCGGTTCAAATTTGAGTTTTTCGACGGCGATTTTTTTTGTGTACTGATCACAGCCGACGCAAAACACTAAACAGGCAAAGAGCAGTGTATAGCGAGTTGCTTTGGATACCCTCGAAGACATGAATCATGGACTTTCTGAGATGGTTAATTCTGAATCAATTTTGTATGGTCAGTAATGTTTCAGCGATTTATGATAAATTTGCGGACATTGAAATAACGATAGGTACCTCGGTTCTGGCGTGCCAATTTGTCGAGCGAATTACCTTCTTTGACAGGGAAACCTTCTCCAAACTCAATGCAATGAATTTTGGCTTTTCCTTTATTTAATACACGAATTTCATTCAAATCTGCGCTGGATAATTGGGGGTGCTTGGCGTCAGTCAGAAAGAATATGACATCTGGTTTAAAACTTAAAGCTCTCTCTAAAGCGGGAGTATGCGCGGTTCCTCCATCGGGGTCAACACTCTGGATAAATTGCCGAGCCAGGGTCCGGTTAATATCTGTGGCATAAAGCATTTCGGTCGGCTTGCCCCGGTATTTCATGGCTCGTGTTTCAGTATTATAAAAAATGATTTGAAACTGCTGGTGATGCGTTAATCCTTCCAGACTGGCTATTAATTCTTTGCGGGCTTTTCGGATGGGGGCTCCCTGTGGTGCCGCCATGCTGCCAGAGCTGTCGAGGACAAAAACAAATCGCTTTCCGGAATCAACGGCATCAAAAAAGTTCACTTTTCCGGTTCCCATGACGGGGGGAGCGAGTGCCGTTTGGGGTGACATCAGCGTATCTGTTGTCAAATCAGATGTTGGTGCGCTGGGGATATTCGGAGTCTGTAACGGGCCGGCTCCCAACAGTTTTGAATTCAACTCCGGTAGCAGGGGTGTTACCGGTGGCTGATCGAGTACTTCTTTCAGCTGCTCCTGAGATTGCAATGCCTGCTGATTTTGAGTTGGTTCCTGTAATTCCTGATCTGGCTCATCAGTTTGTTCTGCATCGGGCGACTGTTTTAGATAAATACCGACGCTACGTAATTCACCATCCTCGCCTCCTGTCTGACCACTGTCACAACGATTCAAGCTCGAGATGAGGATCAGCAATATCAGTGAGTGAATGGCAAGGGAGGCAGCCCAACTGGGAACCACGAGCAGAGGAGAATTCTTCTGCCATTGTGGAGTATCGTGTTCCAGTTTTGTGGAGACTGCCGGCATTTGATTAACATCCCTTAAGAGCGTTTCAGTAGAGACATGCTGCAAACTAAAACGAGTCGATTTGTTAAGTGATTCTATAATAGGGGTTTAAGGTATCGCGATGGACCTCAAACATCGCGGCTCCCTCTATGATGTGTCGCCAGATCGTTTTTCATTCCTAAATTGAGGCTGAGTCCTTTATACTCTTACGTCTTTATTTCGTTATCTGTTTAAGGTATTGATTGGTGATATCAACGGGAAAGACTCCATCCGGCGGCTCATAGGCGAATTCTGCTTTGTCAATGGGGGCATTCAGTATGACATTACTAAAATTGAGAGTCACAATGCTTTCCAGTGTGTTGTTATTCTTTTTCAAATACACGATTCTTCGCGGAAAGAGTGTTTGTGGATCGAGGTAAATTCTGATTGCATCCGGAACATAAGGAGGAAGTTGCACTGGGGCGTTGGCATTTCCTCCTTTCCATTGTGCGAGGAACTTGTCACTCCAGGTTCCATTTAAAACAGTTAATGTTTTACCGTTGACTGTTTTTTCAGCGACACTTTGAAATGTCATGTTTTTTTGGATCGCCGCCAGTAATCCGGGGAGTCCACCTAGTCCCAACTCGGCTACCAGCATATTCGGGCGAGAATTGGGGTTCAATTCGGCTTGTTTCAAGATTGCCTGGACATCGCGGCGGGTGACTCGCGAAGTACCTTTAATGGTGTGTTCAGTCCAAAGTACCTGCCCATCGCAAATTTCTACCAGAGTTCCGACAGGTTTTCCGTTTTTCTTATGACTCTGGACCTGAAATTCCAGCCTCAGTTTCAAATTTTTGCCTTGAAGATAACTTCCGCTGATGACAAAGGGTTTGGGGCCGATTTGAACCGATTCTGTAATTTGCGCCCTGATTGAGCTGTAGCTTAATAGCGTTTCGCGTGACCTTTTGAGTAAGGATGTCGCTTGAGCCGGATTTTTTTTCAAATTTCTTTGAGGTTCATTTTGCGACTTTACGTTGTCAGATTTCTCTGATTCCTGCGCAGCCTTGTCCAAGGGGGGGGTAGATACACTTGTCGTATCCTTATTGTCTGGCTTGTCTTGCGACAAATCAGCCCAGGAGGAGATGGAAAAAAAGTCATTCAAACCTGCCACAAGCAGGAGACAAACTGAGAAAGTTAAGATGCGTAACATGTTCTAATTGTTCGGAAAAAAACGAATTTACCAAAGATTCAGACCACAATGATCCGAAAACAGATGTATGAGGCCATCAAATCGCCTCTTGCTGGCTGGTGTGTACCAGTCTGCAGACCTTTTCGCACTGAGTTTATCAGTGAAATATGGCACTGGTTGTATTTTAACGATATTTCGGGCATGGGGTCGACCTGAATACTGAGTCTTTTTTGAACCGAACGTCGACTGTTCCCATTTCTTATGGATCAGTGTCTTAGTTTGCGATGAACGGTTCTTCACTTAGCAAGTCGCATAATTCGTCGCGGGGTATCCGAACAAGGGGTCATGATGAAGTACTACTTCCTGGCTTTAGGCACATTAGTTGTTGTTTGCGTTGGCTGTGCAGCCGACGGGCAACAGGTTATTGACAAAGGTAATTATCATGCTCCACCGGCTGCAATGATGCAGCGACCGGGGCCAATGGTAGATGGGCCTGGTCCCGGCGTATTGCAAATGCTGGCTCCACCGCCAGCGAGTGCCTTCGCCGCTCGCAAATCACAAGTGCGATTTGTAGGGCCAGCAGGTATGAAGGTTGGTTGGCAGGTGCCTGAGGGCTACGCCGAAAACCAGATTACTGCTCCCGGACGCTACAATTTTAACCAGGGGGCAACCTACCGGTTAAAACTGTCTGATATCCCGGGGCGTGCCATTCCGGCATTGTATCCTTCGTTGCAGGTGTATCCATCACACCCGACAACGGACGCTTATCTCACTCATAACAGTATTCCTCTGGAGATCACTCCGGAAGATCTGGATCAGGTGGAAAGCAATAACTTTGTCACCAAAGTTATCTATCTGCCAGATGAAAAATTCCAGGAACTGGCGATTGCCGGTGTGGAAACTCTGGTTTCAACACGTCTGGATCCCGGTGTAGATCCTGTCGCAGAAGCAGATCGTCGTGGTACGATTATGGCTGTCATGCGAATGGGTAACATGGATCTGGAAATGCCCTCCGGAAATCCAGGAAATGAACAGGTTTCACAAGTTTCCTACGATGGTGACGCGGGAGCACACATGCCTCCCATGCCTATTCCCGGAAATATGATTGGTATTTCTACAGGTGTGCCGGTTCCTTCCATGGTTGGTGGAATGGGAGCACCTGGGCAAGCGGCATACAATCCGATTGCCGGCATGGGACCAACGCCTGCCTGGGGTATGCCTATGACGGGAACCCCCATTGGACTTCCCGGCCCTCCTCATCTGCCATACGGTGGACCAGCCAGCTTGAAGTCTCATACAATTCGAAATCGATCGAAAGTAAATTTACCAAAACCAGTGGATCACTTCCTGGTGGACGTCAAACAGAATCCGGCACCAAGCTTGCCGAAGCCTGTGAAGTATGTCCAATATTCGGAAAGCCACCCGGTTCATTCACCCGGTCAGGTTTCTTATCCAAGAACCATGGCACCGGGACCAGGATACTAAAAGACTCAGGACCCACGCGGCACTTCCTGCTCTTAGATCAGGAAGTGCCGTCCCTTGTCTTTTTTATAGAATCTCACTTCTGCTCATCTCTGTCTTACCTCACGCGGCTAAATTATCTTCTGTCATCCTCCACGACATTTGATCGTAGAATTTCTTAGTCATGACCATTTTAAAACGCCAAAATCGATCACGTTTATTAACGATGCTGTTAATGGCCATGATCGTTTTTGCCATTGAGCTACCTTCTGCCTGGTCTCAACAGATGGTGGGTGGCCGAAAATACAATTCGGGAAACAAATTTTACCATCCCCTCAATCAACGCACGCCACCCGGAGTGGCCGGTCAATGGGCGGCAATTTCTGGTCAAGTTCAAGCTGGTTACATACAACCGATGCAAGTTTCTCTGCCATCAAAGGGAGTTGTGACTTTCTATGCAGGCGGACCGAATCAAAAGATTCAGAAAGCGTCTCCTGCTCCCATCGGTTTTTCTGTTGGCTATGTATATCGTATCAAAATCAGCGACATGCCGGAATTTCCGGGAGTCGAACTCTATCCGACGATTGAATTAATCGACCGCCTGCATCCTCCTGCCGGCTTATCAGAAACGTATCCGGTTCCTGTCAGTCTCAGTCCCGAAGACATTGAGCTGGCACTTTCAGGAAGAATGGTAACCAAAGTCGTTTATCTGGAACGGCCCCAAACAGCCGTCCCTGCAAAATTTGAAAGACAACCTACACTCGCCATTACTGCTAAGAAGAATCTGATTGCAGAGGCGGATTTGCTGGGACGCCCGATGGCGATTATCCGAATGGGTGGTCGTCTGCCTTCAACGCGGGGAGATGATCCCGGTTTTTTCGGAAGTGGGGCACCCGTTGTGGAACTGAAAAACAATCGTACTCAAAACTAATCCTTTGCTGATTGAGGAAAATCTCGTGGTGAATTTATCGTGCCGAAAGAAGAGAGGGGCTTCGCAAATGCAGCGTATCTGCTCTGCGGTTGCGATGTTGCTGATTTGTGTCTGTAGTGGATGCGCCAGTTTCTCACCCATCACCGTTTCTCTTCCCTGGCAAAAACAGATTCCAGAGCAAACCAAAGAACAGTCGCCTGCAGTTCAGCATGCGGACTTTGATACCAAAGTCGGAGCCGTCCATCTTTCCGCTCCTGCTAAAAATGCCAATCCTGCTTCCGCTGTGCAACAGGTGGCCTATTATCAACCTACTCCCGTTGCAACACCGCAGAGACCTCCTTATTGCGAATTCTCTCCTGCTACGAAGAGAGACTACGTGTTACCAGCGGGCAATGATCCCGCTGTCGTGCAGATGTACCCTGATGAATATCTCTTCGATGGCGGAGACCGAGAGCATCCGGTTCACTATGATGATTACAGTCGTCTGGGGCTGGATACAGAAGATACCATTGTGGAATATCAAACCCACAAAGGAAAACAGGAAGTGAAGAAATCAAACCGGGTTGCCGTCTATGCACCACGGTTTGCTGCGATCCGTTCGGCCAGCTCACCAATAGCCGGCACATCCGTTGATCGTCTGGCAAAAACCGAAGATACAATTCACGGTGTAGGGTTGGCAGCACGTACCGTCATTACCCAGCACAAGCAACGCGAACAGTTAGAAGGCATCCGCATGCGTTCGCGGGCGAGTGGCGTCGAAACAGAACAGAAACAGGGCGCCGTCGATCAGTCTGCCTATATCAGTGGCCATACCAAACTCAACAACCTGTTCCAGGACACTGGGACAGAATCTACCGGACAGTTTCAACAGTCTGATGAAGCACGGATTGGTTATCAGATACAGGCGGCAGCAATCTGGTCTCGTACACAGTTCCCGGTTATCGCGATTCGGGCACGGTCTGCTCATGAGTCCAAGCGAGCCGTCAAACCGGAAGAATATATCGGCGTAGAAGACAAACGAAAAACAGAAGGCAACCTGAAACTCATCAAACTGGCTGATAAGAAAAACGCAGAGCCCGGCGATGTGATTACCTTCACCATCAAATATCAAAATATCGGCGACTTCGATGTCGACGGAATCAAAATTGTAGACAACCTGACTCCACGCCTGGAGTATGTCAACGACAGTGCGACCTCTGATCGTAAGGGGCGTCTGGTTGTGGAAGATAATCAGGAAGGCAGTTTGATACTGACCTTTGAAGTCGATGAAACCGTCGTCGGCCACGAAGGGGGCACCGTCACCTTCCAGGCTCGCGTCCGATAAAATCTCGCTGAAGAATAAGACACTGGAAATACTGTGGATTCCCGCGAATCCCTAGCCCGTTATACTAATTTAGTATAGCGGGCTTTTTTTTGGTGCGGCGTGTATTTGCTGTTCGCAAGTTGATTCTTTTCTACCACGAAAAACACGAAAGGTTTTGTGTGTGGTTGATTGCAGAAGGTGGCAGGAAGAGTGCGAATGTTTTTGGGCGAAGACTCTATTAAACGATTGGGTAGCCTCGAATGAAATTCGAGGTTGTGAAAGACAACGGGAAACTGTCAGGTCAGTCATACGATTCAGGACAAGTTCACCTATGCTTTTCAGCAAAATTCGAAACCACAGTCCATTCTGATTACTCGATTCCACAGTCAGTTTCCTTGATTTTTTCTACCACGAAAGTCACGAAAGACACGAAATGTTTTTGATGTGATTGTTTATAGTTGGAGGTGTTAAGCGTACTGAAGTTTCTGGGTCTGGATGTTTTTTATGGCAAAAAAGTACTCAACAAGAGCGAAGTCAAAGCTAATGCAAAAAACAGAGTCGCCAGCGACCATTGGAAGTATAATCTGTGCTTGACTTTCAGATCGACCAGGTCTCGCTTTCTCCAAAACTCACTCAAGCTTTTATTCAACCCCCAGTTGGTTTCAATACTAAAGGCCTTCGCCGA
>NZ_CALEMX010000109.1 GCF_937910335.1 uncultured Gimesia sp.
TGACTTGCTCCAAAAATTCAATTTTAAAAGATAACTAACGAACCGGTAACAAGCTATTATTTCTACAGGCATACATATCAAGATCAGCTTGAAAATCGGAATTTTTTCTTTGACGAATTGGAATGACTTGTTCAGAATGAGAGTAATTGAACAAAACTAGATGAAGACAGGCACTCAGTATTTTCAGAAATGGGCCAATTATGAGAACAGTGCTCGAATTAAGTCTCTTATTTACTCTTGCGATAGTGAGTGTAAGTTATGCTCTTGTGCGTGATGAGCTGCTTGAATTAAAGTTACAATGTCATTCTTATGGCTACGCCAAAATATCTGTTGATGAGCTGGGAGCGGTGGAATCAATCAAGCTCAAAAAGCCAGATGAATTAAGGACCACACCAGCTTCAACACCAAGGACAAATCAAGACCAAATGCATTTTGTTAAGATCGAACAAAATCATTGAATCCGTCCCTTTCCGGTTCACAACTTACTCCCTATACCTGCCTTGTCTTTGCGCGAGCGGTTCTTCCCAGATAGTTCGACCCAGTCAAGGGCCTGTTTACGGACCAGGCTGTTGATTGTTTTGTCGTCGCGAATTTAGGCCTGCAGATCTTCCAACGAATTGTCACAATGCAATCCATTCACTGAAAATCAACAGTTGTTATATCTATTGAATTAACTGAACTATCACCGTGGTCTCTGAAACGACGGGAAGTTTGCCATTTTGTAAAGCTGTTGCCCGGATAGTAAGTTTGGATTCATCCACAGTGGCAGCGGAGGCGTTAATTGTGATTGGGAACGAAGCCCGCGATTGATTACTGGCTACGTCGAGTACTTTGCTTGTGAACATTGTGGTTTTCGAATTGTCTTTGATAAGCTCAAGGCGAACAGGTTCCATCAGATTCTGTGACCGGCGAATGTTGACTGGAACAAAAAATTCCTTTCCGGCAGTTGCTTTCAAATCACTTTTTTCTGACGAAATCTTCAACAATGCGCCGGTGGGAAGGAAACCCATCCGTGTTTTCTGACGGGTCAAGGAATAGCGGACGTTGCCATTCGGGTCGGTGACCTTGGCAACACCGTTGACAACCATTCGTGACGTGCGTGTCGTTTCCAGCCATTCGGGTAAAAAGACCGGGTAGAGGATGCGATTCACATTTGGCGAGACGGCCAATTCAGGGCCACGTATACCTTGACGATGACGACCTTGCCGCGAAGTCATTTCCAAATTGATCGTTCCTTTAAAACCTTGATCGCGTTGTATCAATACCGGCGCTGGAAATGTAGTACCGCGGGGCCATTTGGTGACATCATCTTTCCCTTCCGCATCGATTGAAAATGGGGGTTGGATTGTTGTCGCAATCAATAGTGGACTTGAGGTAAAATGAACCGTTTTCTGATTATTGGTTTTTGTCTGCCCAACGATTGTAACAATCGAAGCCGAGGCCGACGCATTGGCAGCCACCGTCAATTCGATGCTGAAAGCTGATTTTCCGGCAGTAAATTTTAGATCTTTGGCCGTTGTGATGCCGGAAGGCAAATTCATAAGCGAAACATGAATCGGTTCTTTGTAGCCGCCGATGCGTATTGCCTTAATTGGTAGCTTTGTTTTTTTACCCAATGGGGCATTGAGAAACTCTGGTACCGTGAGTGTAAAACCAGGACGGGCTGCCTTGATTGTCATGCGATACACCGCCAGTTTCTGTCCACTCAGGCCAGATAAATCAGTAACAACAAGTTTATATTTTCCATCAGCGGGAACTTGAAAATATAAGGCGGCGTCGGTCGATCCTGGAATATCATCATTACGAGCCAGTTCTTTATCTTGAGCATCGAGTACTGTCAGTTCCATATCGAGCGGTGATGCGATCTCTTCCGCGGCCAGATGGATAGACCAGAGATCGCCTTTCTTTCCGGCAACCTGAAAAACATCTTTGCCAATTCGTTCGTCGAGGACACCAGTGATAGCCGCGGGCAGTGTCAGATTTTGTGTTGAGTTATTGGTCTCAACTGTTTCTGGCAGATCGGAAACCAGAAGAGAAAACGGGGGGGCAAGTCCGTGTGGAGTTTTGAGTTGATAAGAAAATGAATTGATGGATTTATCTCTTGGGAAACTGATCTTTTGAGTGACCGATTCCAGTTTTGCTACTCCTGTGGCGATGCCATATCCAACCAGTTCTACGGAGCGTGTTTCACCACGTCGACCAGCGGCGGGGATGGCTGCCACGACACGAGGAGCGTCAATGATTGATAATCGATAAACGAATTTCCGATTACCACGAAAGTCCGCATCGTACACGCTGATCGTGTACGATTGCTCGGCCTGGGCAGTAAAAGTGACAGCCGCTGAGTCATTGCCGGCTGTATCAACGGCGCTGACAACATGTTGACCATTAGAGTCATGTATTTCCAATGCTGCATTGAGGGGAGAACCCATCTTGCGTGCCACGATCAAGCAGGATACAGGACCTGATTTCTCTGCCGTGAAACGATAACGGTCAACCTCTTCAATTTTTTTGATTTGGCCTGAGATTGTGACGGGAATGTTCGATAATGTTTGAACTTGTTTTGGTTCATCGATTTCAAGTAATTCGGGACCTGTCGCAACGACAAAATATCCCGAGGCCGTTGCACCGTTGGCATTGGCGGCTTGCCAACGCACTATGCCAGGGGGAATGCCTGCTGGAATCGTCAATCTCGCCCGAGTCTCACGAGGCAGCAAAAAAGGCGCTCGACGTGCTTTTTTGCCGAACCAATAGGGGGGCTCAGGAACAATGATTGAACCTGGCTGCGAAACAATTTTCAACTGAATCCGTTTATCATGGACGAATAATTCCATGTCAGGCGTCCAATCATAGCCTCCTAGAATCACCTCCGTTGTCTGACCGGCTGACCCACCTGGCGGATACATATAGCCGATAGCTGGTGGCGTTTGGGCATTGACGGCGAGCGCTGTACAGCAGAAGACAAAGAGGGCTCCCAGAATTCGAGGAGCAGAATAGATCACAATTCTTTTCATCTAAACCAAACCTCTGATCATTTTCCCGCCGTTAACGATGGGAACTGGTCGCCCTAAAGGACCAAGATAGGTTTTTTCAGGGTCGATGCCCATCAATGTTGAAATAGTGTATAACAGATCGTTCACACCAATCGGTTCAGTACTGGGGGCAGCGGCATGTTTGTCAGTCGCTCCAATTACCTGCCCTGGTTTGATGCCACCACCGGCAAAGATAATCGTTTGTGCCATCGACCAGTGATCGCGTCCGGCTTTCGCATTCACGCGTGGTGTGCGGCCCATTTCCCCCATCATAATGACTAATGTTTCATCGAGCATGTTTCTTTGATCCAAATCGCTCACTAATGCACTAAAAGCGCGGTCAGCGTAGGGGATTAAATCAGTTTGCAAACTGGGAAAACAGTTGAAGTGTACGTCCCAGCCGGGCGCGTCGACACCTACAAATCGGCAACCACCTTCAACGAGCCTTCGGGCCAACAGCGAACATTGACCAATTTGTGTTCGGCCGTATGCGTCGCGTGTTGAATCTGATTCGGAATGAATGTCGAACGCTTTTTTTGCATCGGTTGAAGCAATGAGGTTGAATGCTTTTTCGTAGTAGGTCGACATCACTTTTGCTTGACCACTGTTTCGAGCGCGCTCCATTTCATCGATCCCCGTTAGCAACTTCTTACGTAAGCTCAAACGTTTTTGTGAAAGCTGTTTGCCCGGTCGGAGGTCTTTGACTTCAAAATCGGGTTGGGTTGGATCGGCCTCAATCACAAAAGGAGCATGTTCAGCTCCATAAAACCCTGGTCCGCCGCCTGCCATCGGGTGCGGTAAGTTGATATAAGCCGGTAATTCGCCGCGTGATCCCCGTTCGCGCGATACGATCGATCCGATCGATGGATAAAAAACATTATTCGGGACTGGATTATCACCATCCGCGAAAGTGGGCTTTCGCCCCGTCATCACATAATGATATCCAGTCGAATGGCCGTTGTCGCGGTGACTGTGGCTGCGCACGATTGTGTATTTATCAGCCAGCCCGGCACACAGAGGTAACTGGTTTGTGACATACGTGCCAGGTATCTTGGTTTGAATTGGTTTAAAGGGCCCACGGATTTCCAGCGGTGCTTCGGGTTTGGGGTCCCACATGTCCTGATGCGGAGGCCCACCTTCCAGGAAGAGGAAGATACAGGACTTGGCCTTGGGGGAGGCAGGTAATGCGGCTTTCGCGTGTAATTCTAACAGCCGCGGTAGTGTCAGGCCTCCAATCAAACCGCAGGCTCCCATTCGAAGGGAATGTCTGCGTGAGATGCCGTCGCAAGCCGAACTTTCTCGATTGCCGAGTGAGATTTTAAACATTCTCAATCCTCGTATTCAACTCAGTGAGAGGTATAAGTAAACTGTTGATTCAATGATTAAACACAAATTCCTTCGAGTTCATCAGCGCCCAAAGAACATCTTCCGACGCGGATCGGCGGTTGTCCTTCAATTCTTCGAAAGCCTGTAACATCAAGATTTTTTCTTTTTCTATCGGAAACCTTGATAGAGTGCCGAGATATAATTCATCAATAATTTCGCTGGGAGACAGAGACAACGCCAACCGCTGGACAGTGCCATGTCGATGACTGATTTTGGCAGCGATTTCAGGAGAATTCATCAAATGCATTGCCTGAGAGATACTGGGTTGATTACTTCGTTCACATTCACAGACCGAAGCCCGAACGGGTCGGCCAAAAATACGAAAGAAGTAAGAGGGCATTCGATTATCCCAAATTTGAATCGCTCGATAGCCTTTCGGCCAACCATTATACTTTTCCACGACACCAGTACTCTGGCAAATCGCGTCAAGTAAAACCTCAGCAGGCAGGGTTTTGTAAGTAGCATGTGAAAAGTTCTGGATATCGCTTTTGTTTGACTCTTTGGTCGCCGAACTCAATTGATAAACCCTTGAATTCAATAGAGTCCGTGTGAACGCTTTGATATCATAACGTAATTTTCGTAAATGATCGGCTAAAGCCTGCATCAGTGGTTCATTGGTAGCAGGGTTCGTAGCCCGCATGTCGTCGATCGGCTCGACTAATCCGCGACCAAAATAATGCGACCATAGTCGATTTGTAATCGCCTTGGAAAAAAATGGATTCTCATCTGACGTCATCCAGTCAGCCAGCACACGGCGGCGGTCGGCAACGTTGGTAAACCGGGCTGCTTCTGATCCCAATGCACGAGCAGAAACCAACTCACCACTGCGGGGGTGAGGAAGATCTTTCCCACCCAATGAGACAAGAGCTTGCTCTCCATTGGGAAGCTTCTTCAGTCGCAAGCCTGTAAAAAAACCGGCTAGCCCTACGTAATCCGCCTGACTCCATCTTTCGGACGGGTGGTGATGGCATTGAGCACATTCAATTCTCACTCCTAAAAGAAGCTGACTTATTGACCGAGCGGCTATATCCGGTTTATTCAAGATTTTGTAAAACGAACCTGGTCCTTCAGCCGAGGTATTGCCCTGAACCGTCAGTAACTCTCGAGCGAACTGGTCGAAGGGCCGATTCTCAATAAAATGTTTCTGCAACCAGCGTTGCATGGCAACGGTACCCTGTGGTGAGATCTTTAATTGATCTGCGCGCAAAATATCGAGCCATCGCATTGTGGAATAATCGACGTACTCATCCCGATTCAACAAGTGGTTGATAATTTTCTCTCGTTTATCAGTCGCGTTGTCATTAATAAAGAGACGTGCTTCAGCCGTCGTGGGGAGC
Organism: uncultured Gimesia sp.; assembly: GCF_937910335.1. Taxonomy (GTDB): domain Bacteria; phylum Planctomycetota; class Planctomycetia; order Planctomycetales; family Planctomycetaceae; genus Gimesia. The sequence continues at coordinate 5,756 of NZ_CALEMX010000109.1, forward strand.
GTGCCTATCGTATCTAGAAATACGCGTCGTAAAAAAGAAGCATCATCAGTCAGCTCGCTAGGTTCAATCCCTAACCGTTCGAGTTTATCCCACACCAGTCTATCGATGAAGTTATTTTCCGGTGGGCGCTCAAATTGCACTTTCGGCTGTGGTAAAGTAATCCGACAAACGGTGACATGACCCAGATAGCGAACCAGGATGGCAGCTTCACCGGGAATATCGCTGGCTTGAATCAAACCAGAGGAATTGACTTCGGCGATGGGGCCGGCATTCGATTCGTATTCAGATTCGGTCGTAACACACTGCTGTTTTCCTGATGCATTGATAGCTGTGACACGAAGCTGCTGAGTCTGACCAGCCAGGAGGGTTTGATCCTTCGGTTCGATTTCTATTCTGACAATTCGGTCACTTTTTTCATCTTCCAGTTCAAACTGAGCGCCTTCTGCAATCCAGCGCAATAAACGTTGGTCTCGGTAGCTACCCGGATTAATTTTTTGCCCACCGCCATGTGGTGTGCGGGCTGACCCTTTGCGAAACAAAATACTGTTTTCAGGGTTCGTTATTGAAACCCGTCGCCCATGACTTTCCATCACGAGTGACTGGTGATCTGAAATCGGGTCAAAACCGAAAATACTTAGCTTGAAGCCGTTCTGCCCTTCTGCCTTACCATGACAACCGCCGGAATTGCAGCGGGCTTTTGTGAGAATCGGTATGATTTCGTTACGAAATGAAACAGGACGAGGTGATTTCAATGACCGAACTTCTACGGGAATGCTGGTTCGTTGTCCTTGATAATGAACCACAAGTTTGCCTGTGCCATCGGAGCGAGGTCGAAGCAATCCTGATTCATCGACACTTGCGATACCCGGGGGGATAACTTCATAACGGACCACGCGTGAAAGATCATTTGAGAGATTTTTTGAACTCGCTTTGGTCACCAACACTTGTTGAGAAGCTTCAGGACTGTCGAGCAATATAGAGGGGGGGCTGATTCGTAATTCTACTGCAATACACGGAACGTCGAAACCTAATGTCACTATCGCCAAAAAGGCTAACAAATTTCGTGGGCAAAAATGGTTCACGTATTGATCTCAATAACAGAAACACAACCGAGATTGAATACAGATTATTGAATGCTAAAGCCGGTCAATGATATGCAGTATTGTAGATATGAATGAATATGAATACAACGCTTGATTCTTAACTAAGAACAGATAGGGAAATGAAAAAAGCCTATAGTGAAAACTTTAAGGAAGTATCACTCTATTTGTTCTCCTAAGATCGATCATCCATGAAGTCAAAACAGTTCGTGGATGGGTTTCCCCGTATCGATGATGCTGGTGGGACGTCCGGAATCGTCGTTGAAGTGGGTATCCAGCGGAATCCCCAGCGTTTGATAGATGGTTGCCAGCAAATCCATAGGCGAGGTTTTGCGTTCTAAAACTCCACCACCAAATTTTTCGCTGGCTCCCACCACTCGGCCTCCCCGCACGCCGCCTCCGGCGAACATCACGGTAAAGCAATTTGCCCAGTGATCCCTGCCGGCGTGGCCATTCATCATCGGTGTGCGACCAAATTCACCCGCACAAAATATCAAAACGTCATCCAGGATTCCACGTTGATCGAGATCCTGAATCAGCGTGGCGATCGCACGGTCCAAAGGATGCAGGTGTTCTTCAAGGCCTTTTTCGATGTCGTTATGATGGTCCCAATATCCCGTGTTGACGGTCACACAAGTGCTCCCTGCCTCGACAAGTCGCCTGGCCAATAAAGCACTTTGACCATATTGATGCCGACCATACTGATCACGGAGTTTGGTGTCCTCGCTACTCAAATCGAATGCCTTGCGAACACGTTCGCCGGTGACCATTTCCAATGCTTGCGTCTTAAAAGAGTCTAAGCCTTCGATCACTCCTGATTTGTCGACTTCGCGATTCAGCGTGTCAAATTTCTTAAGCAGCTCACGACGCGATTCGACACTCTTCAAAGTCAATCCTTTGGGAAGTGCCAGGTTCGGGACTTTGAAGTTTTTGGAATTCGGATCGGTTCCTAGTTCAAACGGGTTGTGTGATTTCCCCAGATAGACCGCCCCCTGATAACCAAAGGCTTCAGACTTGGGAATTGTCACATAGGGTGGTATATGCTCCGAGTGAGCACCCATTGTGCGAGAGATCACAGAACCAAAGGATGGTTTTTGTGCGGCATTGCGAGCCAGCGTAGGACCAAAGTAACCCGTTTGCATCCAGTGCGCAGAAGGGGCATGAATCCCGTTTTCATGATGGACTGACCTGATTTGTGAAATCTGATGCATGACTTTCGCCTGCAAAGGAAAGCGTTCTGTCACCTGAATGTCAGAGACCGAAGTTGAAATAGGTCGATACATACCACGATATTCCGCGGGAGCGTTGGGTTTCATATCGTACGTGTCTTGTTGACTCATACCACCATTGGTCCAGAACACAATCAAAGATTTCTTCGTTTTAGGTCGGGCTGTCTCTTTAGCCGATGCGCGTAGTCTCAACAAATCAGAAAGCCCCAATCCCAACAGCGGCGCTCCAATTTGAAGAAAATTGCGACGGCTGAATCCGTCAACATGCGAGTATCGTGTTCCTGAACCCGATAACATAAACTCGATCTCCAAAGTGTGTAGTTTTTGACTTAGTCAATCACAGAATCCACAGTCAGTGATTCATCATGAACTCATTCGTTGCCAACAGAGCCCATAAAAATGAACGGTATCCCTCTTGTCTGCTTTGTTCGGCTTTGAGATATTCAACCGCGATTTTTTCTTCTGCCGCACGAGGAGTTCGAGACAACGTTCTTAGAAAAATAGCACGTACATTTTCTGAATGCGTTTTCGTATTCGTCCCCAGTCGCTCGATATATCCATTTTGATCCGTCATTTTCCGCTGAATCTCTTTTGAATTGACCAATTCAAGAGCTTGAGACAAAGCGGGGGCATCCGTTCGTTCGCATTCACATGCAGAAGTACGCGAAGGACGTCCAAACGCGTCTAAAAAATTCAGACGAACATTTTCGTCAGGCAAATTGACAGCCCGCATTCCCTCAGGGAATTGACCCGGCCCACCAGGAAAGATGGTCGGAACATCTAAGACCTGGCTGATGCCATCCAGGAGGACTTCAGCAGAAAGTCGTTTGGGATAATAGCGCGCAAAACACTGTGTATCCTCAGTATTCGTTTTGTTGGGAACGGAACTGAGATGGTATGCATAAGAGTTGGTGATAACGCGAATCAATCCTTTAACGTCATAGCCATTTGCAGCAAAATCGTGGGCCAATTCATCGATCAGCGCGGGATTCGTAGGTGGGTTCGTACTGCGGGCATCATCAATCGGATGAATAATCCCACGTCCAAAAAAGTGCCCCCACATTCGATTCACCATCGTGCGGGCAAAAAAAGGATTCTCAGGACTTGTCATCCATTTCGCCAGACGATGCCGCGGATCTTCAAAACGGGAAATTGTAAAGTCCGGCCCTCCTAATGGACGAGGTTGCATGAGTTTGCGAGTACGCGGATTTCGTACTTCACCTTCGTTTTTCAGGTAGATGATTTCATCCGTGGGAACTTCGGCATCAGCAAATCCGCCCTTGCGCCCCACTCGGCTGAAAACGGCAGCAAACGAATAGTAATCATCCTCACTCCAACGTTCTGCGGGATGGTGATGGCATTGAGCACATTGAATTCGGACACCCAAAAATGACTGCGCGATTGATTCCACATAACCGGGAGTCGTTCGGACGGAACGATACCAAATGGCAGCGGGATTCTCTGCCTGACTTCCCGAGGCAGTCAGAATTTCAGAAACAAAGCGATCATAGGGCTTATTGGATAAAATGGAATCGCGAATCCATGAAGAGAAAAGCATCGTTCCCGATCGTTGTTTTCGAGTCGAATAACCACTCCCTCGATTTTGTAAAATATCGGCCCATTTCAAAGCAAAATAACTGGCGTATTCAGGACGCTCCAGCAATCGATCAATTAACCTCCGCCGTTTGTCTGAGCGTTGATCAGCAAGATAATCGGTTACTTCATCAGCCGTGGGTAATGTACCGCAGATATCTAACGTCACACGACGGATAAAAGTGGCGGCGTCAGTCTGAGGAGAAGGCGCGATACCCAGTTTTTTCCATTGTCTTACCAGATGCCGATCTACTTTCGTAAATTCTTGAGAAGATGGATATTCTTCCTCATGCGGGATTTTTATCGTCTGATAGGGTACGACTCCTTGAAACACCGCGATCTTATCCCCAAAGCGAGCCATCACAGCAAAAAGCCCGCCACGAGATTGTGTAGTAACAAGTCCCTCCTCATCAACATTGGCTATCTCTGGATAATTGGATTCATAGACCGCCTGCCGGGACACATCGCGCTGAGTACCTCCGGTAAAGTGAGCCACCACTTGTAACTTCACACTGGTATTCTGTTTTAAGACTCGATCTTGTCGTGCTAAACTGATACTCAACAACACAGGCGCATCGGGGTCTGGTCCGGGTGCCCCCTGTTCAATCCAATTTCGGAGCACTTTGTAATCAGCGGAATCATATTCCAACTGCTTGCCCCCCCCATGTGGAACCCTGCCAATTGCTTTTGACAAAAGCAGGCTCTGATCCGGGTCTGCAGGAAATATCCGTCGACCTCGCGATTCCAGAGCAATTGCTGAATAATCCATTTCTGGATCGAATCCCAACAACGAAATCTTGAAACCATTCTGGCCCGACGATTTCCCATGACAACCGCCACTATTGCAACTTAGCTTGGTGAGAACGGGAACCACGTCCGTCAGAAAATAGACTTTCCGGTCCTTTTGTTTTGATTGTGTTGATTTCTCAGCACCCTGGAGATCAGCGTTCAAGACTGGCATCATAAAGAGGGTTAGACAGACAACCAGCTTATACCAGCGTAGAAATTTCAAGTTGTGATTGAGACTTAACATGCTTTTATTGATTGCCAGTTAAAGACTACTTTGTGATCTCCAGGTCAAGGAAACAGCTTCCATGATACACTGGTTGCTCTTCCACGACCCCGACAGCCGACAACCTTATGAACGGCAGTCTTCCTATAGGGGCATCATCGTTCGCAATGATCTGAAGGGTTCCCGTATCGCTTTGACCAACAAAAGTGACTCCCCGCACACGTAGCCCATCAAGTGTATCAGCTGCTTCGAGTTCGGTATGAATTTTATTAATGAAACCATTAATACGCTTCGCAGAATATTTCACCTGAATCGTTTCTCCACGTCGAATCTTGCCTGGTGCTTTAGAATCAACAGCGACTACAAATGCAGCCGGTTTGACTTCAAAGGTGACTGGGTTGCTAAACACGGTGACAGACTGTTTCTGTTCCTTATTTGAGCCAGAGTTCTTCATCACATTGGTTTGAGACTGGACTGTAATGGTATATCGACCGACGGGCAGATAGGGCGGCAAATAAAAACTGAGATACCCTTTATTCTTTCCAGCGGCAATGGTGGCTGTCTGGTTTTGAATCATATTGGGAACTCCCACTCCCATTAGATTCACTTCTTCACTATCGCCGGGCTCACGCCCTTCAACCTGAACCGCTACATCTAAAACAGAACCGGGGGAATGTCGAATATTCATCTCGCCGAATAGATGGTGCTTCCGCTTTTCATGTCCATCCGCCGTAATTCGAAAAGGAGCCTCCCCCGAAACCGCCAGCGGAATTTCTGTTGTAAGACGACTTGATCCGTTCGGCACATCTGTCCGTACGATGGTTCCGCTGCGTACGCTTATTCTTCCGGTTTGAGCAGAGTCTCCATAGAGAGTGAGATTTCCGTAATAGGGAACCGCATCGGCATCAGCAGTCACTGTGAGCGTTGCACGATTTTCCTCAGGTCCTAACCAGATGTCAGGACAATGAATTCCTTGCGGGAGGTTACTCGCGCTGACTCGAATGGATTCAGTCATTCCTCGCTTACGCAAAGCAATCACATTCAAAATCGCACGACCACCGCGCCTCACGTTGAGCGAGGCAGGCTTCTCATTGTGAGAGACGACTGTCAGATAAAACTCTGGTTCCTGGCGTCTTAAATTGAATCGGTAGATGCGCCGTGCATCATCATCCAGGCCACCGCGTAAATTTTGTATCATGATCAAATAACGCCCATCTTCCGGTACAACCCATTTCCCGGCAGGATCAAGATGGCTTAATTTGAATTGCTTCCCGCCACTATTTTTCACTTCGTCACTGAACTGTTCCAAAGTCTTCATTGCCGAAGCATCGAACAGGCGAACGTCAAGATCAACGGGGGAATTAATCCGTTGACCAAATGCTTCAATCCAGATGACTTCTCCTTTTTTTGCTTGAACGGCATACCAGTCTTTCTCATCACCTGCAATCAATTGGCCACTAACCTCAGAGGGAATCGATATTTCCCGGGCAGTGTCAGGTCTCTGGTGCCCTTTTAATTCTCGAATGACGGGAACATCGGTCAAACCAATCAGTATAGGTGCATGACAATTCTCCAGATGAAATGCAAATCCATCAACCTCAGCCTGTTCGCTATGACGCCGAATGGGGAATGGAATGGAATCGTTTTCTGCAGAAGGTGTGATTGTTAAATCGAGCCGCTCATATTTATTATCCGCGATCGAATGTTTCTGTTTTCCTTGTGATTGACCATTCTGCTCCACATCGCCCAATTCCAGACGCTGTCTTTCAAGTTCATAATTTTTATTCTCGACGATTTTTTGATTTGTTTTTTGATTGAGTTTTCCCAGGTTCCAACCATAAATCGATACTCGTGAACTGGCCCCGCGCTGGATGACAGCCGGGACGGTAAATAACATGCGCGGACCCGAATCGATATCAAGCCGATAAAAATGGTCAGAACTACCCGAATAGACGAGATCAAACACTTTGACAAAATAGACACCATCAGCGGGAACCCGGAAAGGGATCAATGGATCTATCCCAATAAATCCTCGATTGACGGCCAGACGCCGTCCCCTGGTATCGTAAACCTCTAAGATTGCGCGCAGACTGGAATCTAGCCGTTCTGCCCAACACTCGATGATGACTCGTTGTCCCTGTTTGGCGGAAAACTGAAAGACATCAACATCCCCTTTTTTCTCGATACGTCCGTTAATCGAAACATCAGTCAAAGTGGCTTGTGAAGATTGAAGATTTTCATTTGGTTCAACTTCAAGTAAGTCGGATCGATTACCAACAAAAAAAGTTCGCGGCGAACTCAATCCATTGCGACAAAGAACCCGCACATCGTAGGATCCCGCGGGTACGCTTTCGGGAATAGAAACACGAAATCGATTCTTCGCAATTTTCGCAGATGAGATGTCGGATCGACTGATGATCAATCGCGAAACATCATCCAAAGCAGTACCGGCGACTGTCAATTCAATCGTACTACCCGATGGTCCTCCCGCCGGAAACACCGACTTTAAAACGGGATTGGGAAGCTGAGCCCATACGTTCGTCACAATCACAAGCTGAAAGCTGAGAGCAAACAGACTGAATCGGCCCAGGCGATACACGATTAGCTTTCCCCTCTTCTCTGGCAAAATTCCAGAAATCGATTCACATTGATAATAGATTAGATTATTTAGTTTCAAATGGCACTGATGAATTCAGTCGTTTCACTCTGTGTCTCAACGATCACCAATCTCACATATTTAGTCTTTCAATCTAACATCGCGAAAATTGTCAGCGTGAAATTTCATTAATTTGAGACCTTCTTTCTCATAGATTTTTGAAGCGCTATGTGGCACATCTGGCACAATCAGCTTTTCAAAAGGAATCTTGAGTGACTTCAGGAAGGTCATATAGGCAAGATTATTTTGGTAATTGAAACCTTTAGTGCCAACATGAATCAAGATCCGAAGGGGAGGCGCCGGATGCTGGGCATACTTGCGGGCCAGATCGTATGTGTTATACCCTTTGGTGAATATCAGATTCGGATTTTCCTGACCGTTTTCTTCCGAAATGCGTTTCTCGGTCGCATGACCAGCGCCCCCAGGTGCTGCAGAACAGAATAGCTGCGGATGCTTGAACATAATGCGTGTCGTGCCACGACCTCCTTGCGAGAAACCTTCAATACCGCGTCCCTTCCGATCGGCAATCGTACGATAGGTTGTGTCGATGTACGGGATCAACTCCTTCACAAAAACATCTTCACCCATCGCATGCTCGCGTTCGGGCATATTGTAATGACTGACAGGGCCACCATTCACAAATACATAAATCATCGGCGCCACATTACCTGCTGTAATATGTTTGTTGGTATACTGCGCCAATCGCACGCTCTTTGTTTCGCCCCCGGGTCGACCACCATGCAGGTAGTAAACCACTGGAAATCTTTGTTTTCTGTTTTTTGGATCGCTGTATTGTGGTGGCAGGTAGATACAGTATCCTACATCGACCTTCATGGAAGGACTGCGAAATGTCGCATGTTGCACACCCGGAATTTTCTGCTTTAGCTCATTCACCCAGCGGAATGGTTGTGGCTTCTTTTTTGGTTTTTTATTTTGCCCGCAAGCCGGATCTGCAATCAACAGTAATGCAAATGCTATGGCGAAAAAATAACGTAAAACAGATTCTAGCTGAAAAATTCGACAGCGCATAAATTGTTCTTAATTCTAGATCAGGTTTTTGTTTTTGTGGGACGCTTCGCTTCGGCAGTCATCCGGTAGACACGAACGGCACCGTCAGAATGTGCTATTACTAAGTGCCGTCCGTCACTGAGTAAATCGAGGCCGCGAGCCGCAGTAGAAAGCTTCATTGTATGGAAGAATTCTTTCTCACCCGGTTTCCTAAACCACAACTCGCCTTTGCCACTGCGATTTGCTCCGGCACCAATTAGAAAACCATCAGGATGATATCGCACCCCCCAGGCAATTCCCTGAAACGTTTTTTCGGGTTTGAGTTGGGCCTTCTCTTTGCCGGTTTTCCAATCAAACAGCATGATAATCGGGTCTTGCACGCCAGCAAACGAGTTGACTACTTTTGTAATCCCTGCGCTGGCCAGTTCGCTGCCGTCAGGGCTAAATTGTAAATCGCGGGCTCCACCCATATCGGCGGCGAATTTGTTGTCGTAGCCAGTCATCACACTGGCATCGATACTTCGCGCCTGCTTGCCAGTTTTCATGTCCCAGATTTTGATGAAGCCCATCAAATCTTGAGAAACGAGATGATGGCCGTCGGGATGAAAATCGACAGCATACACATGCCGCTCGTGACCTTTGAATGTTTGTAACAGTTTTCCATCTTCGACATTCCATACCTTTATCAGCAAATCATTCCCACAGGTGGCAAGTTTTTTCTGATCGGGAGAAATGCGTACCCAGCGTGCCGAACCTGTGTGAGCCTGAATCGTCATGATCGGTTTCGGTTGAGTGTCTGTCATGTTCCAGACTTTGATATCGCCACCCCAACAAGCCGAGTACAGCCTGCTGCCATCCTTCGAGAAATCAAACGACCGGACCCAACTGGTATGGCCTTTAAGAGTACGATTAGACTTGGTCTGCAAGTCCCAAACTTGAATGTCTAAATCTTGAGCACCAGCGACAACATATTTTCCTGTGGGATCGGCCCGGCAGGAAGTCAGCGGAAACTTATGTTTGAACTCCGAAACCTGATGCGTTTTTTCGAGATCGATGGCTTCATAATCAACGACCGGTTTCTTTGCAACAAGGGCATCACTCGTATCGGATTGATTTACATTCATGACAACAACTCCTTGATGGGTTGTGCAGTTGGGTCGCCGATGGGAATCGAACGGCCTGCAATATCGTGATCATTCGTGGAATCAATCCCAAGTGCCTGTAAGTAAGTATGAAATAGATGACCTGCATCAACCTCACGATCAGCGACAGCTGTCCCTTTCTCATTAGTTGTTCCGATAATAGCCCCCGGTTGAATTCCACAACCTCCCAGGGCAATTGACCAGGCCGTCCCCCAATGGTCACGTCCATAACGAACATTAATTTTTGGAGTGCGGCCGAATTCAGAATAGACCATCACCAACGTGCTTTCCAGCAGACCCCGTTGGTGTAAATCATCCACCAGCATGGCAAACGTTTTGTCAAATTCGCCCAGTTGTTCGAGATGAAAGTTGAAGTTCTCGGCATGCGAATCGTACCCGTGGTGTGTCACTTTGACACAGGTCGCATTATTTTCAAGTAAAGCTCTGGCCAGTAAACAGTTTCGACCAAAATCATGTTTACCATAACGTTCCAGATCTTTGGGATCGGGTGCTTTCTCGAATAACTCTTTCCGGCCCATGAGCTTGGCAGCCTGTTGGAATGACGCATCGAATGATTCTGTCAACGATTTCGGTCGACCAACCCTGAACTGTTGATTAAACTGCTCTCGGAGTTGAACGCGGCGTGCATCAGCAGTTTCATCAAGACCCTTCGGTACCGCCAAGTTTTTCGGAGGCTTAACACCTTCAAATTTCAATTGCCCGTGCTGTGCACCTAGAAACGCAGACGTACTGTCAGTCAAACCGCGCGTCGAAATGTGAATATAACCCGGCAGCTCGCTATTAGCAGGTGCCAGATATTTTGAAGCAATTGAACCAACATAGGGATACTCACCGGCGCGTCTGCCCTTCTCCATAAACAGTCGACCTTGTCGATGGTCGTTTGTCTTCAAGTTGATACTGCGCACAATAGAAAGCAAATGCATCTGCTTCGCAGTGTAAGGCAAGAGTTCCGATATATGCATGCCCGGAACCGATGTCGGAATGGCGCGAAAGGGGCCACCATGCTCCGTCCCCGGCTTCGGATCCCACGATTCCAACTGGCTGACACCACCTTGCAGGTAAATTTGCAAAACGCGCTTGTGTTGGCCTTTGATTTTTTCTGCGGTGGCGGGTGAGCCAAGTAAGCCCAATCCCATCGCACCGGCGGCGCCCGCTAAAAACTGACGCCGAGCCAGATGGTGATCCAGATGGTTACATCCTTGATTACGTCGCATCGTTTAGCCTACTGACTGTCGAAGAGGAATGCTTAAGATGGTTATTAATGATTGAAGCGAAATTCGTCGGAAGAAAGTGCCGCCCAAACCAGTTGCTGTAAAGCTTGTTGAGATTTTTTCTGGTTGTCGTTTAAGTACGCCACCACATTTTCTGCTTCTGTTTTTTCTGGTAATCGGGAAAAAACGCTCAGGTAAAGTTCTTCAGCGATTTCAGAAGAAGTTTTGAGTTTCTTGAGTCTAGCAGTCAGATTGTCTCCAGCAGGCACTAACCAGGATTGCACCAACGGTCCGTTTCGCAAGAACAACGCCTGATCCGCCGAGGCATCAAAGCGGGAACTCTGTGCCCCCACAAAACCAAATGTGGTAATAAACGCCGTCACATTTTTATTTAAGGCACCGTGCAGAGCTTCTTCCTGCCATAATGGTTCTTCTATTTTTTTTGCGCCGTTTTTGGGGTCGGCCTTGATCTGTTTTGTTTTGAGACTTTTAAGTGTTTTTGCCGTCAGACCGGTTGCCTGCATCATCGACCAGGCAAGTTGCTCGGGAGAGAGTGGCTTGAGCTGACCAACACCAAAATTAATTTCTTTTGCGATTTCAGATTCTGCAGAAATTTGACTGCTGCGTTGATACGTTTTTGACAGCGCCAGTTCGCGAAGTATCAATCGCATGTTGTAACCGTTTTTTTGTAACTCGTTTGTTAACAGATCAAGTAACTTGGGGTGGGAGGGTGGATTATCTGCATGCCACATATCGAGCGGTTCCACAAAACCACGCCCCATCATCATCGCCCACAACCGATTGGCAATGTTTTGCCGAAAGGCAATGTTCGTAGGATGTGTCATGGCATTTGCCAGTTGCAATCGTCGGCTGTAAACTGGCACTGATCGCACATTTTTAGCCGGCTTCACTTTGTAATCTGCTTTCGCATCTGCCGGGTCGACGATTTCAGGCAAGTCGAGCATTCGAGGAGCGGTCTTACCTTCCTCTTTGGTAAATACTGATGTAAATGAAACCAGTCCTTCCGCCTTTTCACCGATGGAAGTTTTTTTCGTTTTCGGATCTTTGTAGAGATATGTACGGTTCAAAAACGCATTCAAACCGTGGTAGTGCCTTTGCAGATAATCATTGACATTGGGATGGTCATGACATTGGGCACACTCTAAGTCGCGCCCCAAAAACAGTCTACCCAAATCGCGCGTGACCAGTTCGGATTTTAATTCGCGATCAAGCAGGAACTTGACAGCGGGACGTGTTTTTTTATCTGTGCCATCAACGGATAATATTTCGCGGACTAACACATCCCAGGGTTTGTTATTCAAAAATGATGTTCGTAAATAATTCCGCCATTCGACAGCAGGCACATGTTTATCGGGACGGCGTTCCATCAACATGGTGTCGAAAACATATTGCATCCGCCGCGCGTGCTCAGGAGATACCAAAAGTCGATCGATTAACTGCGTTCGCTTATCAGTTGATTTCTCGCCCAAAAAAGCACGCACTTCATTAGAAGTCGGAATCGTTCCCGTCAAATCAAGAGTCACTCGCCGCAAAAATGTAGCATCATCGGATGGAGCGCTCGCGGTTTTTTCAAACTTCGCTTTTCCTACTCCAATCAACAAATCGATCTGTTGATGCAGAGGAATCTCTACAGAGAAAGCAGTAGCCGGTAAGGCAACAAAAAGTGCCAGGCAGGCAACCAGATATGGGATGGAACGTAAACTCATAAGATCACGCCATTTAGGAAGGATTAATCAGGAAGGGGCCAATGAAGAATCAGCCATCTACGAGTGATACATATTCTATCGGAGTTCGACGCCAAAATCAATAATTTCCCCGGAAACATACCTTTTATACTACATTTCCTAACTAAGCGCCGGCTGAACCCATTCCAAAATCAGAATCATCCAGTAAATCACGCCGATCTCAGAACAATGGATAACGTCTCCTGCATCAATAAATGCACTTCTACATTCTCTCCGATTTCAACTAATGATCAGCGCTTCCCGTACACGGGTGGCTTCCAATCTTTGGGTAATTTTCCTTGAGGACGTACGCCATACGCATCGGATGGGATGGGGTGATCCGCTGCCTGCTTGAGCGGAATGCCATCAGCCAAGTGTTTAATTTTAAAATCTTTGTATTGAATTTTCATTTTGGGACCCACATGAACCTGCACCGCAAGCACGCCTTCCAGCGCGCGACCTTTAGCATCCAGATCGATCAGGTCGGCCGTCTTATGACCATCAATCCAGTGCTGATGATGGTTTCCTTCAACCAGCACACGGAAGTCATGCCACTCATCGGGGGCAAATGTTTTAACAGGCATTGATCCAACTACCCAGGGCTGACCCGCAGGATCAATAATGACTTTCTCGCCCGTATGTGACAATATTCGACGGCCCTTCTCTTCATATAACATGCCATTGTACTTCGGAACATTCGCGACAACGTCACATTGATAACCGGTCACAATGTCCAATCCGAGATCAGGTCGCGATAATCCGCGATACTGAATACCACTGTTCCCACCCTCGGTGACCTTGACTTTCACACGCAAATCAAAATTACGAATGGTAGAATCTTTCCAGGTAATAAAATGGTTCACTTTCAATGCGCCGTCCGTTTTCCCCGTAAGGGCACCCTCTTCCACCGACCAATATTTCGGATCTCCATCCCAACGACGCAATGTTTTTCCATCGAAGACTTTGATAAAGCCCTCTTTGTCCGGCTTGGCACTGGCTGCAGCGGAAGCCTGGGGATGTGGAACTGTGGACGCAGTGAATTTACCCTTGAGCGGATCAAGTGGACCACCAAGTTGAGTAACGCGGTCAGTCGTTCGTTGTCGCATTGCTCTCAGCGTTTTCACGTGCCCAGGATCAGCGGCCAGATTCATTAATTCGTCAGGATCGTTTTTCAGATCGTGCAGAAATTCATGATTCCCATGATCGAAATAACGTACGTACTTGTATCGTTGGTTGCGCAAACCTTCAAATGCGGGAATACGATTGCGGACGGCAAAATGTTCGTGAAACGTTTCTGTCCGCCAGTCGGCAGGTTTTTGCTTGTTAACAATCGGCTGTAAACTGTGCCCCTGGTATCTCTCAGGAATTTTGACACCCGCCCAATCAAGAAAGGTCGCTGGCAAATCTAGATTCAATGCCAGCGCGTCGCTGACTTTACCCCGTTGTGTTTCCGGAACGCGCGGATCAGCCACAATCAGAGGCACTTTGATCGCTTCCTCGTAATGCGACCACTTTCCTGCCAGACCGCGGTTGCCCATGTAATAACCGTTGTCAGCGGAATAGACGATAATCGTATTGTCGGCCAGTCCCGCTTCTTCAAGCGCCCGCATGAAACGCCCAATCGCACCATCGATTCCGCTAACCATGCGATAGTATGCACGCATATTCGTCATATATTTTTCATCGGTATTCCAACGCCAGAAGAAACGCTCCCGATTGATGGTCGTTTTCAAAAAATCGGGATGTCCGTTGAAGATGGCCGGATCACTCAGACGCGGTGATGCGATTTCAATGTCTTCATACATGCCATCCACGGCACGCGGCCATGGAAAGTGACCAATGCCCGGTCGGCGATCGCCGTCCTCTGCGTGACAGGCATTGAACCACATATTCAACGCGAATGGTTTGCCCTTCGGTTGTGATTTCACAAAATCAATTCCACGATCTACAATCAGTTCCGTTTCGTGGCGCAGGCTTCCATCCGGTTGTTTTTTGTAATAAGGATTCCGACCGATCGCTTCAAACTCATCAAAGTGATCTTCCTTGCGATAGCCTTTAGGCATTTTGGCATGCCATTTCCCGAAGTAGCCAGTTCGATATCCGTTTTTGCGCAGAATGTCAGAATATAATGTCTGCACTGCATCGGGTCGTGCCAACTCAGGATTCGCTGATGTGCCATAACTACGACCAGTCAACCCACTGAGAATCGTAGTCCGGCTTACCCAACAGATGGCTTGACTGACATAGGCATTTTCAAATCGCGTACCACGGGCCGCCAGATGATCAATGTTCGGTGTCTGTATCACCGGGTTGCCATAACAACCAATCGTACTGGTCGTTTGATCGTCGGCAAAGAAAAAAACAATATTCGGCCGCTCGGCTGCAGAAAGAGGGACAAGCGATACAAAAAACAGTGGCAAGAGATAAAGAATTGTTTTCATGGAAGTAGATTCACCAGTTGGAAGTTCCAGTCCTCGATCAAACTTAACGATTGAACAAAGCAGGGATAGATTGAGTTTGGTCAGGTTACAGTATTCAGTATTCAGTATTCGCAAATTTATCATGCCAGTATCCCAAGTCTCAGACGACCCGTTAATGGCAATAGTTGAATAATTTTAACTGACCAGACAGGCAAAGGCGACCCTCTTCACGGAAACATCGAGAGAGGCCGAGCCGACATTCAGTCGCGACAATGGTCCCTCGTCCACTGTAAAATCAATTAGCCTTAACGATTTTGCTCAAAATCGGATGATTATCGCGGATGTGATAGGACAATGCTTTGCGGGCAGTAGACCACTCTTTTTTGATCAGTGCTTTAAGAATGGACTGGTGCTGCCTGACTGTTTCGATGGCCGTTGCCCGATCCTGATCTTCCCAGTCAAACAGAATATCATAATAGCGACCCTGTCTCTGGAAAAAGTCCTGGATGTAATAGTTCCCTGCTTTATCGATGAGATATTCGTGTAAAGAATTATTAATTAATACACGCTCGGTCTCTGATTCGGGAATCACGTTTCCTTCCAAAATTTTCTCAAGATCTTCTTTTACCAGATGCGGTTTGGCCAACTCCAGCGCTTTCAACTCAAGCAA
>NZ_CALEMX010000110.1 GCF_937910335.1 uncultured Gimesia sp.
GGTCTGGCGCAAATCGCATGCCAAAGCGAAGGAAGTCATCTGGGAAATGCGGGATTAACCGATCAAGAACAGTGTGAAAAGCAGGGCATAAACCAGGCATAAATCACTTAATTACCGGAAGTATGAAAATTTCATGACGACTGATATCGAGGCACTCATCGAACAGATCAAAAAAGGCAGCGAGCCGGCTTTGCTCGAATTTATTGAAGCACATCGCGCTCCGCTGTTAGGCTTTATTAATAAGAACATGAGCGATGGGTTAAAAAGTAAAGTGGAAGCAGTAGATATTCTGCAGGAAGCTTCGTTAAGCGCTGTAGAATCATTAGAGAAAATGGATTTTGAGCAAAAAACGCCTTTCAATTGGCTCTGCCACCTCTCCGAGAGAAAAATCATTGATAATCATCGAAAATTTTTCCAGGTCCAAAAACGAGCAGCCGGTCGGGAAGTCAATCAACGAGCAGATGAAGCTGGTGCAGGACAGGGTTTCATGGATCTGCTGATTGCCAGTATTACCAGTCCCAGTCAGGCTTTTGCACGTGGTGCTAAGGAAATGAAACTACTTTTGGCGCTGGAAAGTTTGCCAGAGGAAAATCGAGAAGCCATCCGCCTGAAATATGTAGAAGCGCTCCCTACGAAAGAGATCGCTGCACAATTAAATAAATCAGATGTCGCTGTTCGCGTGATGATCAGTCGGTCTATGGTAAAACTTCAGGAGATTCTGAAAAACGAAGATGAATTTAAAAGTCTACTGGGATAGAAACTATTCTACCTCGGCATCATCATGAATGGGCGTCAGTTCGTTATTGATCATGTTGATCATTTGTCGAAGTCGTCCCAGGTTTTTTCGATTGAAGAGCAGTGAAATTCGGGGCAAGTCATCAAGATGGGCATCATCTTTTTCTAACTCATGTGTGTCTACTTTCGTAATGATGCCCGATTCGAGGATGTCTTTGAATTCATCGTTCAGTTTTTCAATAAATTCATTGCCTGGTTCAACGTGTAGTCGTATAACCAGTCGTCCTTTCACATACCGCATACTATTGTAGACACTGTAAAAGCCGATCACTTCATCGACGGCATCCTCGATATTTTCCGTGATATAAAACAGGGATAAATCTTCTTCCGAAATCAACTCTTGTTTTAGAAGATTGTTTCTTAGAAATGTTTCCCAATCTTTCCAGTATGTACCGCCGGGTGTTTCCAATAGCACAATCGGCATGGGATCGCGCTTTCCTGTTTGCACTAACGTCAGTGTTTCAAACGCTTCGTCCAGTGTACCGAAACCGCCCGCGCAGCAGACGATAGCATGGACTTCTTTTACGAATAGAAGTTTGCGTGTGAAGAAATAATTTAAGTTAACCAGCTTTTCGTCTTTATGAATGACATAATTGGGTTCCTGTTCAAAGGGCAGCATGATATTTACGCCCATAGACATATCAGTGCCAGCTCCTACATGAGCGGCTTCCATGATTCCTGGACCAGCCCCGGTTACAATCATCCATTTTTCTTCGGCCATTCTACGACCAAACTGGAGTGCCTGTTGATAAGCGGGGTCATCGGGATGCGTTCTGGCCGAACCGAAAACGGTCACTTTCCGCTGCTTGCGGTAGGGGGTAAATACCTTGAATGCGTATCTGAGTTCTTTGAGCGCCCGATCAAGAATCTTCAGGTCGCCGCGAGTGGCCTGATCCTGTTGTAATTTATCTGCCGTCTCTTTGATACTGCCAATGATTGAATGCAGCGGATAAAGTTCCGTGCTATGCTCTGTTGGTAATACATCTGATTCAGAGACTTCAGGGCGCGTTTTTCGATATTTCCTCGCCATGAACTATTAATCCTTTAACACAACTGGTCGAGATGTCAGTCAGAGAGTTTAACGTCAATTAGCCCATCAGGGCTTCCAGGGCTTCGTCTCTGGTATTATAAATTGCCCAGAGTGTATCGAGAGCCGTGATTCGCAATAATTCGTTTGCCATCTTACTGGCACCGCACAAGACTAATTCGCCACCTCTGCTGCGGACATGTTTATGGCAACGTAATAAAAGTGCCAGAAAAACGGAGCCGAAATAGCTGACGTCGCTCAAGTCAAAAACCACCATGGGTATTTCAACTTCCTGTAACGGTGCCATCACGATGTCGGCTGCCTGCTCAATCAGATCCCAACTCATTGACTCGACATTGCTTGCTGGAATGATAACGACTGTATTTCCGTGCCATTCCAATTGAAAGTCGTCGTGGTAGTTAGCCATGTAGTAAGTTCCGCAGTGATTTGAATAATCTTTGGAAGAGAAATCTATTGTCATCTGAGTTTATGATACTGTGAACCTGGAATCGAGAACAGCCTTCCAGTACATCAAAAACAAGATTTCACACTTAACGGCCTGTAAACAGCCGGGAAGAGGGGCCAGAGTGTTGCGTTTGCCACCAATTCATCCAGATTTTAGCCTGTTCTGAATGTTTCATTTGAGGGGTCAGATTTGCAGGCTGCTCTGAAGCTGGGACCAGTTTTTTCAAGCTACTT
>NZ_CALEMX010000111.1 GCF_937910335.1 uncultured Gimesia sp.
CTGCCTCAGAGGGTTTTCCGTCCACATAAACTTTCCAACCAGGGTAATACAGATTGAAATGAAAAAACCTGCTGATTAAGACCTGAACGGGAACAAGGCAATCTTGACAGAATTAGGACTTACAGGCAAGAATCGCACAGGATGCCCTGTAACGCGATGGAATGAAATACGATGTTTACCACTCGGAAACGGGACAGATTAAAGGAGATTGAAGCAATGGCAGCAATCAACGTAATACTTGTTAAGCGACCCGACACCAGTAAATATTACGCGAGATGGATTGATCCTGTATCGCTACGGGAGCGACGCAAGAGCACAAAGACGAGCATTAAGCGGGATGCGGAGCGGTTTGCATTGAAGTTGGAAAAGGAACTCAATGAAGGAACATATTTTGAACAGTCGAATACAAAGTGGTCGGACTTCAAAGAACGATACGAAACGGAAGTAATGCCGGGCTTCGCTCCTACTTCTGTTGATAAAGCAAAGCTGGTCTTCAGGCATGTTGACAATTTTATTAAGCCTAACTTGTTAATCCAGATTGATGCTGCAGCGATCAGTAAAATGGTTAAAAAGCTACGGTCGCAAGGGCTAGAGGATGTCACAATCAAAGGCTATTTGATTTATATCCGGTCTGCATTGAGCTGGGCGCATTCCATTGGATTGATACCGTCTATTCCAAAGTTCCCGAAGTTCAAACGGATTCGAGAAGAGAAGGCAATGCGCGGGCGTCCGCTCTGTTTGGAGGAATTCGAGCGGATGCTGGCAGTCGTCCCAGATATCTGCGGAGAAGAACAGGCCGAATCATGGAAGTTTCACTTACATGGCTTGTGGTGTTCTGGCTTGCGTCTCACAGAGTCATTAGACCTGTATTGGGATCGTGAAGACAAGTTATCAATTGATCTCACTGGAAGGCGTCCTATGCTCAGGATTCGCAAAGAATCGGAGAAAGGCAACAAAGACCGATTGCTCCCTATCGTTCCTGAATTCGCTGCACTGCTTGAGACAGTACCAGAGGACGAAAGAACCGGCCCCGTATTTAATCCACTGGCCAGGAAGAAACGAACCGAACGAATGCTACCGTCAACGATATCAAAGCAGATAGCCGACATTGGAGAGAAGGCAAATATTGTGGTCGGTGATAAAGGCAACATCGACAAGGAGACCGGCGAGAGAAAGCCCCGGTTTGCTTCTGCTCATGATTTACGGCGTTCCTTTGGTGAGCGATGGTCTCTCAAGGTGATGCCTGATGTGCTTATGTTACTAATGCGACACTCGGACATTGATACGACCATGAAATATTATGTTGGTCGGAATGCTCAGAAGGCTGCAGACGTGATTTGGGGAGCAGATGCGGATTCATTGTACAATTCGTTGTACAGTCACAAATCTACCAAAATCCCAAAAACCAGCCAGCAAGATTAAGCCTGCAATAACAGGCATTTTACATTACCCCCGGCAGGGTTCGAACCTGCGACCTATGCTTTAGGAAAGCATTGCTCTATCCAACTGAGCTACGGGGGCCTATGATCTGCCCTACTATAGTAGGGCCTCTGGTGATTCGTCAAATCACTCATTCCGTGCTTTTACTTTGTAACATGAAAATTGTCAGCGAAAGCCCTGCTCGTCCACCGCATTTCGAAATCCACCGAGGGAGAGACTGATCTCTTATCCTTTTGGTTCGGCTTTGACATAGAGTTCCAGGGGGGCGGTTTTGTAATATTTGAACATGGCGGGGCAGATCCAGCCCTCCATTTCGGAATCTTCAAAGCGGTAATAGTTGCCGCCGGAATCGCCGCGTAGCCAGATTAGTTTTTTCTGATATTCGGGAAATGGCTTCGCGGAAAAGATGAGTCTGAAACCCTCGTCTGCATTGGGGATGTCTGCGACAATGACATCGATCATTTCAGGAACGCCGGCGACGAATGGCTCCTGAACAAGTCCTGCTGAGCTGTCATCAAATACCCAGGTACCCTGATGCTGATACGGGGCGATCACCATAATCGCGTTTTCACGCGGCAGCTGACTTGCGAAGGGCGGCAGCTTGAACTGCCACATTATGCCGAGGGCGATCAAGATCAATCCCATCACCAAAAGGAGCAGCTGTCGCCAATGAACACCTTGCTGTTTTGGTTCGCTCGAATCGCTTGACATCACTTACCTCCAATTCAGATGAAACACTGATCTGACCACGAATGCCAGTTTACCACAGATCAGAGTAGATAGCCAAAATAATATTCCTGCTTCGAAGAGATCACTTGCCAAGGGCATCCCTCGAAATCAGCTCATCATAATAATCTATGAATTTTGCTATCGTCCATTGTTCGTCCCAGGCGCGAAAAACCAGGTCATTACTTGGAATACGGCAGCCAAAATGCTTTTCGATTTCGAAGCGAACAAATATAGGAGTCAGATCATCAAAGGGTCCCCAGAAAAGAGGACCAAAGGGATCTTCGGGATGCAACGGCGGTGGTGATTCAATTGGTTTTTCCAGGCCAATCACTTCAGAGATTATTAAAGCTATTTTTTGTTTTTGTGGAGTGTCGAGCCATTGCTGTGTTTGATACCAATTATTCATGGTTTCGCGTGCATCCAGCTGCTCGACAATCTCGTCTTCGATAGGAGAGAGCACTTCTCGTCGAAAGCGACTCCATCTGAATTGCGCGAGAATAAATGCCACAATCCAGCCAGCAATAGGAATATATTTGATTTTGTATTCAAAACATTCCGGTGAAGCAGGAGACATATTAGGTGGTGGCCATACTTTTGGATAATTGAGTGGTTGATATTTAGGTTTACACATCTTGTGATCCAGCTTTAGAACCTACGCAATCGCTTCTGCATAACGATTCATAATCAACTCGCTGTCTAGCGCCTTTAATCGTGGGAGTGCCAGCTGATAAATTTCTTCTGCTTGTTCTCGTTCACCTATTTTTGCCAACGTGATTGCCAGATAAGCGCGATTGAGATCAACAAATAATTGCAAGAGTGGTTGACTGGGGGCAATCGGCAACAATCCTGTTTGACATTTCAGAAAATGTGACTCTGCGACGCGGAGGTTCCCCAGATTAAGTTCAAATATTCCTTTAAAATACAGGATCAAAAGTTCAATCAGTTCGCCCATGTGTTGTTGTTCTGCATCTTCTAAAAGCTTGTTGGCCAGGCTGTTATCATTTCCGTATTTCAACAACCCATAAGCATAGTCGATGACTACCGTGGGATTCTCAGGGGCATCCTCATAGGAAAGACGCAAACACTCAACAACCTGATCATAGTCTTTCGCAACCTCATACAATTCTGAGAGGCGTCCCAGGTACATCCAACGTGGCACCTCAGGCGAATCAACAAAATGATCCATCATCTCGAGCGCTTGATCGAAGTTTCCTAAAGCGGCTACGGCAACAGCCTCACGACCCGTGAGTTCAAAATCAGGAATTTTGCCTCTGAGTCTGGGGACTTGATCAAGGACCTCTTGCCATCTTCCCCAGGAAAACGCATGCAGCATTTTGTCATATTTTTGGCGAGGTGAAAAATAGGCGACCCAGAAACTGATTACGATTGGAAGACCTAAACATACAAAGATCAGGTAATCAATTTCACTGACCTCATGAGTTCGCATCCATCGATAGACAGAGACACCGATAATTATGATTAAAAACCAGCGCATCTGCCAATAGGCTTTGCGCAACATAAACAGAAAGAATTGAAACGAAGTGAGAAACTGCAGCTCGACCATATCAGCGGCTGTGAAATGCTCTTCCACATCCGGATTTGGTGGAAACAAGGCTGAAGCAGCGGCGGCTGCATCATCACTGTGAAGAACGATGTCGGTAAAGCCCTGAGATTCGTACTGCTGATACGCGTCTTGCGAATTTTCTGCATCAACTCGATGCGTATCGCGTTTGCCTTTTTCATCGGTTGCCGTGAGTAAATAAATTGGCATCAGCGAGCCTTTCTATCACCAGTTTTATTCACACCTGATGGTTGAAACAACATATAACAAATTCTTACTGAATCACTAGCTCACCACAATATCCTTCTGCTCGATGGCAACGTGACCCGATTTCCGGAAAGGACGGGGCATGGGCTGCGCTTTGCCGTTGGCGTCGATGGTGCGGCAGCGCAGCGTGTATTTCCCCATGGGTAAGGCGGGCATCAATATCGCCCAGTGGGCTTTCATCAAGGGCATCGGCCATGTATTGGGTTCTCCGGTTTTGTTGTCGAAGCCGATAGTTTCGAGGGGAATTTTATTGTCTGGCAGATCGCCGCCCCATTGATGGGCCGTCGGTGCAGAGAGTATTTCAGCATCGACCCAGGGCGCTGTTGTGAAGTAACGGTCATCCCTGGTAAATTTCTCACCGTTTTTCTGAATCCAAACTTGAACTTTCGCCAGCCCCGCGGTTCCCGATTGAGCATAACCGGTAATCGGAATTGGCTGATTCGATTTGACTTGTTTTGGAAACGAAAGTGTGGAAGCATATGTTTTCAGAGTGCTGTCGATATCATTATTCCCATTAGCATAAGTATCGTTGGCGTGAAACAAATTGGAAAAGTAAACGTGAGTCAGCCATTTTATGTTTTTGAATCCATACGATTCGGGAATGACCATCCGCACCGGCGCTCCACGTTCTGGGGTCAGCCACTCGCCATTCAGTTTGTAACATAAAATCACAGGGGGCAAACCATCGGGATCTTCCAGCACACGATCAATTGGTAACGAACTTT
>NZ_CALEMX010000112.1 GCF_937910335.1 uncultured Gimesia sp.
GACGGGACCATTGGTGCGATACACCCAGAGTTCGCGGCCTGTAGACGCTTCATAGGCGGTGATAGAATCGTTACGTGAAGAGCCAAGCAGCAAAATCCCATCAGCGACGATAGGTTCGTAGCCGGCATCAAATTGTAAACGAGTACTGTGAAATGCGGGGGTAATCTCTGGCAGTTGTCGCGTCCATTTGAGTGACAGTGTTTCGGGTAGTGAATCGGTTGTGGCGCCGGTTCGACCCGCGTTTTGGCGCCACATCGGCCAGTCTTTGGCGTAGACAGATTCTGTTTCTGTTGCTGAAACAAAAAGTATGCATGTGAAGACGAATAAAATATGGAAATGCCGTAAATTGAAGTGATTCATAAATAAGCTTGATTCTAATGAGGCGAGATTTTCGGGATACGGTGAGAGTACTGACACGAAAGTTGTTTATTGATTATACGCGTGTCGAGAGGCGGTTACAACAAATCTGTCAGCGATAAACAGAGCAGAGGCATCTTCGTTTTATCAATAATAAAGACATCCAGAGAAATAACTTTCGACTTTGACCGTGAGTTACTAAAATAAACGACATTAAAACAATATCCATAAAAAGGAGATGTGATGGATACGACAGACCTGTTCGTGTCAGCGATTATCAACGCGTTTGAAGGCAATAAGCGGTTGGCGGATAATGCCGTCGCGCAAGTGTCCGATGAAAAACTCCGCATCGCCGTCGATGAGAATACGAATTCGATCGCGGTGATCATGAAACATGTTGCAGGAAATCTACTCTCGCGCTGGACCGATTTCCTGTCCACGGATGGCGAGAAAGCATGGCGGAATCGAGACGATGAATTCGTAGACTCATTCAAAAGTCGCGCCGAATTACTGGAATACTGGGAACAAGGTTGGTCGTGTCTTTTTGAAGCTCTTCAAAATTTGACCGCGTCAGATATAGAAAAAACAGTCGTAATCCGCGGAGAGCCACATACGGTGCCGTTGGCGATAGAAAGATCGCTGGGACATACGTGCTACCATATCGGACAAATCGTACAAGTCGCCCGCATCCAGGCGGGAGATAACTGGAATACGCTGACCATCCCCAAAGGGGAATCAGAACAGTTTAATAAAAAAAACTGGGGAGAGGTTGGGAAATCACATTCGTGATGCAGAGGTTTATTAATATTTCTGGTCTGTTCTATGGAGCAGCTGTACCTTTTAATTCCAACGATTTAACAGTTTTTACTATTCTTATCTGCTTCAGTAATTAGCTTGATTAGATCTTTTTTTTAGAGGATAACAAACATGCCCCGTCCAGAATCACATCGTATTGACGAGAGGGCTAAGCGAATCTTTGGAAGTTCTTTACAAGACAGTTGGGTCCCGCGCGAACAGCATCCAGATTATAGAATAGACTACACGATAGAAATATTTAATGGAGACGATTCGACAGGCTTGTTCTGGCACGCTCAACTGAAAGGCGTTAAAAATCCTTCTCGTCTTAAGACAGCTAATGCTGTTTCATTTTCAATGGAAGTCGATCATCTCGAATACTTTATAGATAAAGTCGTGCTACCGGTTTTCTTAGTTGTTGTCGACACAACCAAGGAAGAAGTCTGGTGGGTTTTTCTTCAACACTATATAAACTCTAAATTGAAGGCCAACTGGCGAGAACAGTCCTCTGCAACGATACGTCTACCATTAGAAAATTCTATTCATAATTCAGTCAAGCTCCAAAAGGCAATTTCAGATGCCACTCAATATATGCGAGAGCTTTACCCATCTTCAATTGCCGCTGCACTAAGTGCTGAAAAGAACCGAATGGAGTCTCTTGATCCTCGGTTTGAAATCGACATCAATGCAACGCAGGAAGGAACCAATTACTCGCTAAAACCCAAAGAGAAAGAAGTATGTTTTAAATTTCATTTCAAAGGTGAGAATTCGGTTGATAAAGCAAAAGAACTTATCGAATCAGGGGGTAAAGTCGATTTTTCAGACAATGAGGTTGAAGTTGAAGGAATGGTTAAAGAATGGGTAGATGGCTATGAATTAGTTGCTCTTAAAACAACCCAGAGGGCTCCTGTAATGATACGGTTCTCAGCTTTAGACGAGTTAAACAACCAGCGAGTGAATCTAGAAATAAGCGGTGATATTTCTTGCGGTTCAAAGCGAGGAGAGTGTACGTGTGAGCTTTCGGGAGGTTTAATGAAAGTTGTTCTCCCAATAGACATTGAAAAAACGCAAGTGCCTATCAAGATCGAGTTCGATATTTCTAAGTGGGATGGAATAGACGTGAAGATACTCCCACATCTCGACACGATTTACCCATTCTTTGAACTCGTAAGCAGAGAACCATTTACAAAAGGAGATATCCATATTGAAATGGAAGTTTTCGTGTTGGGAAATCGACTACTGAAATCAACTGGCGACATCAATCTTACTATTAAAATGCAAAGCTACTCGCCTCTAATCATGGCACTATTCAAAGCACGCACAGTTGCCAAAGAACTTGGAATTGATGCAATCATTCCAAACGAAATGGGTCCGCTACAGGTCCACGAAATAGAAGTCGTATTTGGATTGTTGAAACATAAAATGCACACGTTTCCAACTCCTAAAGCAAAGACCACTCTAGAAATGCCGCAGTGGGCATTTAAAGAACAAATAGATAATATACAGAAAAAAGGGGCAGAATTTAGTAGATTTCAAGGTGGCGGCTACCCTTTTTTATCAACCGCTGTGGATCTAGGATTTCAAAAGATCACGTTCTCTGCCATGACAATGGATGAATCACAAACTGTCATAGTAGAAAATCTGAACCAGAAAGTTGTACTCGTTGCAGAAGAGAACTGTACGTGCACTTTGCGGCAATGTACAGAGCCGGAAATCAAGATGCTTGA
Source organism: uncultured Gimesia sp. (assembly GCF_937910335.1). Classification (GTDB taxonomy): domain Bacteria; phylum Planctomycetota; class Planctomycetia; order Planctomycetales; family Planctomycetaceae; genus Gimesia. The sequence goes on from NZ_CALEMX010000112.1 coordinate 2,880, forward strand.
AGATTGGCTTTCTAATGAGAAAGGTGATTCGTAGCAAAACAATTAGCCAAAGATTGAATGGGCAGGTTGAACAAAGTCAACATGCATACTAAAAAATATAATTCATAACGAAACAACACCGTGCATAAAAAAGGGAGAACGAAATTCGTTCTCCCTTTTCATTTCAAGCCGATCTAACCGAAGCGTTCTGTATTTTAATCAATCTCCGAAGGCGCCGTCGAAGGCGATGTCGGAGGGGGCGAAGTCGACGTTCTTGACGAACTGGCAGGCTTCGCGGGCGCCTTGATCGCGGTTCATGCCCATGTCTTCCCATTCAATGGAAAGCGGGCCGTTGTATTGTGCGTCGTTCAAGGCGCGGATGATTTCTTCGAAGCGAACGCCGCCACGTCCTACGCTGCGGAAATCCCAGCCGCGGCGTGCGTCCCCGAATGAGAGATGGCTGGCCAAAATGCCTGAGCGACCGTTTAATGTGACGGAAGCATCTTTCATGTGCGCGTGATAAATGCGATCGGGGAAGTAACGAATGAATTCGACGGGATCAACGCCCTGCCAGATCAGATGGCTGGGGTCGAAGTTGAAGCCGAACTCTTCGCGGTTGTCGATGGCCTTGAGCGCGGTTTCAGCCGAGTAAATATCGAAGGCGATTTCCGTGGGATGCACTTCCAGTGCGAACTTGACGCCGCATTCCTGGAAGACGTCAAGAATCGGATTCCAACGATCAGCAAACAACTGGAAGCCCGCGTCGATCATGGTGCGTGGCGTGGGAGGAAAATCATAGAGCAGATGCCAAATGCTGGAACCGGTGAAACCGTTGACCACGCTCACACCCAGTTTTTGAGCGGCGCGGGCCGAGTTCTTCATTTCTTCAATGGCACGCTCGTTCACGCCGGCAGGATCGCCATCGCCCCAGACGTATTCGGGCAGGATCGCTTTGTGGCGTTCGTCGATGTTATCGAGAACGGCCTGTCCTACCAGGTGATTCGAAATCGAGAACAATTGCAGGTCGTATTTTTCGAGCAGTTCCCGTTTGCGGTTACAATAGGTGTCATCGGAGAGGGCTTTGTCGACTTCAAAATGGTCTCCCCAGCAGGCTAGTTCCAAGCCGTCATAGCCGAATTCTTGTGCTTTTTTACACATTTCTTCGAGCGGGAGATCAGCCCATTGTCCGGTGAATAATGTTACAGGGCGTGCCATAAGAAGATCCTTTCATATTGTCACATCTGGGAATGAATAAATCGTCTCTCACACTAGACCAGAGCACTCAAAATGTCAAACGAATCCGCACTTGTCTGAGGCAGCCTGCAAAAAAAGAGGATGCGAGACTCCTATCAGGTAAGGAAATTGATTATTATCGGAGTCACATCCGATCAGAATAAACTAGTCTCGCTTAGAAACTCGTCTCGTTCGCGGCCTGAAAATCGCCTGAAACAGGAAAGTTCCATTATGTCAGAAAACAGTTCCCCCCTGGTGGGCGTAATCATGGGAAGTCAATCCGACTGGGAAACGATGAAAGAGGCGGCCGCCATTCTGGAACAGTTCGGCGTCGAGCATGAATGCCGCGTCGTTTCGGCCCATCGTACTCCCGACCGGATGAACGAATATGCGAAGACCGCGGAAGAACGTGGATTGGAAGTGATCATCGCGGGAGCGGGTGGTGCTGCTCATCTTCCTGGAATGGTCGCCGCACAAACAGTCTTACCGGTCCTGGGTGTGCCTGTCAAAAGCCGGGCACTACAAGGGCTCGACTCCCTGCTCTCTATTGTGCAAATGCCGGGCGGTGTGCCTGTGGGAACATTGGCGATTGGGGAATCGGGGGCGAAAAACGCGGCGCTACTGGCGATA
>NZ_CALEMX010000113.1 GCF_937910335.1 uncultured Gimesia sp.
AGGCATTGCTTTCCGTTTGCAGTGATGCAGCAGGAGTCCAGTTCTCTGAATCCCAGACTATGACTTTGCCTTTACTATCCATCGTCGCTAAACGTGGTGCACTCTCGCATGCTGAAATTGCAACAACGGCTCCACTATGTCCCTCCAAGTTTCTGAAAAAACTTCCTGTATCCATTTTCCAAATACGAATCGTTGCATCATTACTTGCTGAGGCCAGAAACTTTCCGTTTTGGAGAAATTTGATGCAGTTGAGATCAGTTCCGGGTGTCAAAGTATAAACGGGTTTGTCAAGTTCGGTCATCGAGTAGACACAGATCGTTCCATCCGTACTTCCTGATGCAAACCAGCGACCATCGTTTGAAAATTCTACTTCACGCGCGTTTTCCGTGTGGTGTTTGAAGGTTACGACATTTCTACCTGATTCTCGATTCCAGAGAGAGACAGAACCATCATAGCAGCCCGTAGCATAGGTATTACCATCCGGGCTGATCGCCAGTTGTTGTATTGCACTCTCGTGGCATTTACGAATATCCAGTAGACGGCCTGAGCTTGTCTCATGGAAAGAAACTGTTCCATCATCATGCGACGCCATGATGACTTTTTCATCATCAATTAAAATCGCCGTGTAGACCTTCGACCAGCAATTCAATCTAGGGTCGCCCAGTAGGCCAACAATTTCCTTGGGGGCTTTTTTAGCATCACCTTCGCTTGCAGTAGCCAATACAACAGGCGGGATTCTATCGCGTTTAAAATTATCCACAGGCCAGGTCAAAGCTTCAATTGCTTTCAATAATTTGGGTCGCTCACTTATGGAAGCATTGTTTAATTGATTGGTGAGATCAAAATGTTTTTTTGTGTAGGTTGCTGTCTCTGCTCCATAAAATTTGCGAAATGTTTCTGTGTTGTTGATTAGATCTATCTTAACATTGTCCTTTGGAAAAGGGATTGTTTTTGATTTAACGGACTTTTCAGGTGGAGTATTTTTAATCTCCGGTTTCTTATTGACTGGTACGGTTAGTGGTTCAGCAGGTTTTGTGTTTTTCGTTATTGGTGGACTTTGATTATTATCGGTCTGCTTTGTTTCTACTTTCGTTAATATTGTCTGTGGCGAATTGATTAGATACTTGTAGCAGATAGCAATTGATATCAGACAAACCAGGAGAATAGACACTGCTTTCAGATATGAATTGCTGGCAGTTTGTTGTTGATCTTTCTTCTTTGTTCGGGAGCGATTTTTAGAGCGAGCCTGTTTTTTTGCTCTTTTTTTCAAGGCAGGAGAATTTTTTAGTCCTGGGCGCGATTCGTATTGGTTTGTATGAAGCTGACGTTGTGAAATGGACTTTAAATCTTCAGGTTCCCCTTCGGACGGTCCTGGTTTTAAATGATTCTTTGGTACAGAGACATCATCTTCAGCTTGATATTTTGATAGTGCATCAAGAAACTCCTGTACCGTCTGGTATCGCTCATCCGTCGAGCGTGCGATCACTTTAAGACAGATTTCTTCGAGTTGGGCATCAATTTCGGGGCGGAATTTGGACGGAGCAGGTGGCTCTTTCGCACTTTTTTTGATGACGACGTCATAGCTGTTCCCAGTGAAGGGTCTTTGTCCACACAACAATTCGAAGAAAATGACACCCAGGCTATAGACATCAACTTGTCGACCAGCATCATTACGATTCCCCCGGGCTTGTTCCGGTGCAATATAAGCGGGGGTTCCCATGATTTGACCAGTGGCAGTCAGCTCAGAGTCTTTTGAGTTCCAAAAACGAGCCAGACCAAAATCAGTAATGACGGGAGTTAAATGTTCTTTGTCCCAGATGATATTTGAGGGTTTCAAATCTCGATGGATAATCCCTTTCTGATGAGCATATTCAACCGCTGTTCCTATTAGTTGGATTAAACGAATTGACTTTGCAATATTCATTAATCGATTATTGTCATTCATTCGTTTGAAGATGTCGGCCATTGTGGAGCCTTCAACATACTTCATCACGATAAATGGTAATTCACGATCATATTCAACTTCATAAATTGGACAGATTGCAGGATGGTGCAAGACGGCTGCAATTTGAGCTTCACGCACAAAACGGTTCAAGAGTTCTTCAGTTTTCAGCGTCGCAGCCAGTGGGACTTTGAGGGCAACGGTACGTTTTAAGCGTGGGTCGAACGCTTTGTAAACCGTTCCAAAACCTCCTTCGCCGAGAATGGATTCAATTTGAAATCGATCGATGGTATCGGGGTGTTGATCTGCTTGCTTGAAAGCTCCTGTTTGAACTGGTTCTGATTCACTCCCTGATTCAGCCAATGCCTGCTGTCGTGTTTTTGCAATCGCAACCAACGGTATTATGATATCTGTTTTATCTGGAAAACGTTGTGTTAAGTCTTTTTCAACCGAATCAAAAGTGCTTTCGTTGTGAAATTCTAGTTGGATTTTTAAAAGAGACTTAAAGAGCAGGTCACGATCTTTTTCCGGGGCAAGTGAAAGAAAATGCTCTATCTGTGGAGATTGATCACTTTTCCTGGCAGCTTCAAACTGATCACATAAAGCGTCTATTCGTTTGAGTGAATCAATAGATGGTGAGAAATGGTCAGAAGTCATTTTATGATCGGGTTCTATTTAAGGAAATTCAGATTAACATCTAAAAAAGTAAAGATGTTGTGGAGCGTTGGTGTCTATAGTCCTATTCCTTAACAGTCTGATTTCCCGACATGAAAAAATACAAAAACAAAAAATATCTGAAAAAGATCAAAAGCAATCTGCAGTTTAAGAATAAATTGCTTCTGATATCAAGAATGTATAGTATGTGAAGATTATCAGAATATACTCACGAATTGCACCGAAAGCCAGTATAACATGCCAACGCGTCCCCCTGAGCCAGAAGATGGGTCGATCAGTCATTTATGGCGGGAGATGCAAACCTGCGATAAACATGTTTCAAGCGATTTGTACTCACGTCTGCTTCCCCGCATGTATGCGATTGCACAAAAATCAGTTGGTCCAATTGTACAACGTGGTGTTGACGTGGATGATATTGTCCAAAGTGCAATGGTAAGTTTCTGGAAGTACTCTGACGCAGGAAAACTGAGCTCTAATCTGAATCGTAACGATCTATGGTGTTTGATTTCTGTTTTTACGACTCGAAAAATGAAAAAACATATTCGCCGTGAAGCTGCCCAGAAAAGAGGGGCAGGGAAAGTAATTGGCGAGCACGGAATTTTGGGAGTTGATGGTGATGGAGAAAGATTAGATGAACTTGTCCCTCAAGTGCCCACACAGGAATATGATTTGGCGATAGAGGAGTTACTTAATCCGCTCGATGAAGAGTTAACCCGAATAGCTTTGTTGAAATTGAGTGAGTATACAAATCTTGAAATATCTAAAATGCTCGACTGCACGGAACGAACTGTCGAACGGAAACTCCATCTGATCCGTGAGATCTGGTCTCGACTGGATTAGTCGTCCGACAAAATGAACACACAATTATGTTTGCTGTTATTCTTTCGCGTTCTTTTCCCGCATGAGTTGAGGTGGAAAGACTGCTGGTTTCGAGCCGCTTTTGAGTCGCAGGTTTGATCCCATTCTTCGCTTGTGGCTGAATGGAACCCGGTTTGCATCCGCTTTGACCAGAATTTCATGCAAGTCCGCGCGCATTTTCGTGATCAGCGGCTGATGTTCTTTTTTGAAGATCAAATTGTGTTCTTCATGCGGATCATTTTTCATGTCGTACAGTTCATCGATATCCCAGATGCCGTGGTATT
>NZ_CALEMX010000114.1 GCF_937910335.1 uncultured Gimesia sp.
GGAAATATCAAATGGTGTGAACACTTCCAAGACACAGAATGCATGCCCTGTATTAAAAGAGCCAATCCAGAAAGTCCCACGGCAAACAACAGCCAGGGAATCTTTTGTAGCTGGAACCAGTTCTGCTTCTGTTGAAGATCAACTGGGAGAACTGTCTCTTGATCAGATCGAAGAAGAACAACTACAAGAACTGATGGAAGATTGGGATTAAAGTTCGCGCTTTCGAGACGAATCTTTGCTGTAGGGTATTTACTTTCGAGAAGTCAACCAGAACTAGCTAAGGCTTCAAATTATGTTGAAGCACCGAAAAAAGGCACAGACTTTAGTCTGTGCCTTTTTTCTTCAGATATTACGAAATAAGGTTACAGGGTTTCTTTGGAGAACTTGGCAATAATGTTGCCAATAAATCGTAAAATTCCTTTGTCCAATTTCGCGTTGCCATTAATGGAATCCCCGTCTCGCTTCATCACAAACGTGAAAGTGTCATCAACATTCGTAAGAGATTTTAATGCCAGATCACGTATTTCCTGATTCCCCTTCTTTTCCCTGAGTCTGTCGATCATTTTTAACCAGGGAAGAGTTTTCAGATTAAGCTCTATTACGTTAGGACTGACATCTTCGGGAGGATCTTCTTTGACTAGTTTGGCAGCAGTTTTAATGCGATCAATTGCGTTAATTCCAGCAGCCATCCATAACGCATCGGGAGTACTACCGACATATAATGCCTCCCCTGCTCCAAACTGTTCATAAAAACCAGCCTGGAATCGTTCTTTGATGTTGATTTTGTGAATGCTCAAGCCATTTTCTTTTACAAAATCAAGCTCAACCGTTTGATCTAGAAGTAATTGAGGGAGCAACTCAACGACTTCTCTCAGCTTGGCACCATCTTTTGATCGTATTCCACCCAGCATGATGTATTTACCACCCTCGACGGGATTGGAATCAATGAACGCATCAATTAAAGATGCTTCCTTACCTGCATCAAGCATCTGAATTACCAGTTCGGCGACTTTACTGCCCGCTTTAATTTGGTCCTCAGTTAATTTCTTATTTTTGGCGATACGATCTTTTAGGGTGGGTAGTAATAACTTGTAAAATTCTGTGAAATTAGTCTTTCGCATTTCATCCAACGGATGATTAATTCGGCCATTGAGAATTCCATCTTGTTTGACGGGAATCTTGGCAAAATAACTTGGTTTCGTGGCAAATTGCTTGATACTTTCTTCTAGAGAAGTTCCTTCAATTGCTTTTAATGTAAACTCGAGGCGTCCTTCATGCTTTATAGAGTCGGTGGTCCAACCGATAACCATCTTTTGCGATTCAGCAAATAGTCGTTCAAGTTCATCCATCTGGTGCGTAAAAGCCAGTTTTCTCAGTTCAAAAGCATTTTCAGTTTCATCACGCTTTTTCTTGATGGCAGCCAATAATTGTTTACGCGTATTCGTCATCGATTTTTTACGGGCATCAACACCTTCTTTTTCATTAGTAATCAATGCACTGAAATCGTATTTTTTCTTTAAAAGATCTTGAACTCTTTTGAGAGGATCTTCTATCTCATTTACTTCAGAGAGTTTTTCAGAAATGACGACATAATTGAATTTCTTTAAATATTTCATGAATCCCTGAAACAAGTTGTCTAACTTGTAGGGAGCATTTCTTTGTTTTTTTGATGAAATCTCGAAGACTTCCAACGCCTCTCGAAAAACTCCGAGATCAGTGACCGGAAGTATTAATCGATAACGTTCCTCCTGGTTCTCTCCGAGTAAAATGTCGATTCTCAGTGGACGTTGTTGATCAATTCCTTCAAGGAATGTGGGAAGCAATTCATCCAATTTGTCCCACCCTGTTTTGTCTCCCGCAAGATCCAAAACAAGAAATTTCAGATCTGCAATCATGCCCTCGGCATTGATCTGGACGAGTGAGATATTAGGGGCGGTAGAATCCTCGGCAATGACTGTTTTGGAGAGAGAGATTCCAAGCAGTAGGATCAAAGCAAAATGAGCAATACGGCTCATACATTTCCTCCATGATGTATTTCAAGGGATCAGTGGTGACCTAAAATGACAATTTTGTGGCGTGTAATCGACTTTGTGGCGTGTAATCGACTTTCAATTTGGATTAACTACCAAATTTGAAAAACCACATCTTTCGAATGTTAGTTTATAATAAAAGTGATGAATAGGGAACTATGGTTGAAGAAATAGCTAAACTCTGAAATCATTGAAATTTGATTCAAAAGTATTTAGCCACAATTTAAAGTGCCATAGAGGTGGTGTACATATGGCGAAGTGATTGTGTGATGATTCAAACTCGGACTAGGATAAAAAATCGGCGGGACGTAACGCAAATAATTAATCAGGTTTGACGAGAAATGAAAAAATCAGAAACGGAAGCTCTATCATTACAGGCTTTTGGATTGATCCTGTGGTGTCGATATGCCTGTCTGCTGATTTTCCGAAGACTCAATTCCACTAATCAAACCCAGTAATCCCGAGATTCTTTCTGTAGGAGTATAGACATTACTATCCAGTACTTTCTTGATCGGCGAAATGGTTCCATGCAGTGCAGAGACTGCGCCAATTGTATTCAGCATATCTTCACGCAGAACCGGATCTTTGATGGCTGTGATAAACTGGATGGCCTGATTGTACTCGGACTGACTCAATAAATAGGAGAGCAGTTTGAGGGAGAGTTGCCCTTTCCATGGTTTCTTGATTTCTGATTGATTTATTTCGTGCGCTGCCTGCTCTGGTTTACCGTTTTTTATCAGAGAGGTCGCCTGGTGAATCAGAGTATCCTCTTGAGATAATGCGGGAACGTTTTCATTTACCGTTTCTTTGATCTTACTGATTAACTCATTATTCTTCTGACCCACAGATTGTATGATGACTGCAGGCAGACTGGACTTCAAAAGTGGATCATTCAAATTATCATTGCTCGACTTCTGAGATTGCAAAGCAATTTTCCAGACGTCGATTTCTAATTTAGATCGAGAAGCTTCCGAAAGGAGTTTGACCAGGAGAATTAATCTTTTATCAGCGGAAGACTTTAAGTTTCGGAGTTTTTTTCGGTAGTTATTGACGCCCATTGTGACCCGATCACTACTACCAAGATTGAGGGCTTCTTTGATATCACTTTGAAAATTAAAATTCGATGTTTCATTAATTTTATTCTGAACTGCAACCACGCTAGGGGCGATAGCACGAATTGATTGCACAGCATTATTCAGGGACTTTGTAGCTTCAGCTTTTAATCCCAATCCAGACTCGGTACAGGCAATTTGAAGATAAGCATGTGCCAACATTTCCAAGGGACGTGCAACAGGTAGAGTCAATTTATTCACCGACTTGATATCTCCCAATGTGATGGGAGCAGGAATCGCTGTGTTTTTCAAAAATGAAGTTGCTTTGTTCAAGTAAGTACGGGCGGCTTCAGGTTGTTTCAACAAGATCAGCTTTCTGGCACAACTTGCATATACATATGAGTTTCCAGTAGCTGATAACTTCATTTCTATAGGTTGAATTAAAGTGATTTCTGGTTTCTTTTTAGCTTTCACAGCATGCTCTACTTGTGAGAGTGCCCATTGTGTGATTGCTTCAGTACGGACTATGGGTTCAGGAGCTAATGCTGCCCAGTTTAAGGCTTCTTGAGGATAATCTCGTGCGATCAAAATCAATGTCACTGCAACCCATTGAGGTGAATCCCAACGTTGGTGCAGATCTATCAGTGAATCAAAATTATATTGATTTGATTCATGGGCAATTTGAAGATAAGCTGACAATTGTGCCAGATTACTTTTTGCCTGATATTTTTTAACCAATTCTACCGCCTGTTGTTCTTTGCCGGCAGCAATCCAGAATGCCGCTAATCGAGCTACCAGATCCAGGGAGTCCCTGCCTCCATACTCGGGTATCTGCTTCGAGAGTTGCTCCGTCTCTAGGAGGGTCTTCTTTAAATCGGATCCTTCTTTTTCTCGTAACTGAATCCAGCCAATTTCGACAAGGGGAAACATTTTATAAAAAGGAAGCAGTGGTTTAACGGCATCAATCCGTCCAATTTGTTCTTGAGCTTGCTTAATTTTACCTGAGATTGCATAGGCTTCTGCGGCTAATCGGCGACTAAATGGCTTGCTGCGGTTTTCCCGGGATCGGGAAAGTTTCACAATTGATTCCAGCGCTTCCTGTTGAACCAATGCGGGAGATAAAAGAGCTTCTTTTGTTTTGTTGCTCGCCTGTTGATTATTATTCTTCGAATTGACTTGGGTGTTATTTTTTTCGGGTCGGAATGATTTCTGTGATGCTTGATTAATTATTGGATTATCAAACGGTTTGCTTAGTTCTGATGAGTCTTCGACGCTAGTAAAGTAGAAATAGGCACCGCCTAGGGAAACAGCTGCTAGCACAACAGTTGCAATCAGTGGCAATTTCGAATTTTTATTATCTTCAGTTTTTGATTCCTCTTTTGAGTTTCGCTCCTGGGAATTGGAATCAGGAACCAGAAACACGGGAGCCAGGCATTCTGGATTCCGACATTTTACTTCGTGTCCGACTACTTTAGGAGAAGCAAAACCAGGTGTGTCACACATGGGACACACGACACGAAACATCTTTCCTTTCGCTGGCTTCCGTGACAGTGGAATTACTTTTTTGGTTTGTTGCTGACGTTCCAGATCAAAAGGATCGTCATCAGAGATCGTTTCACGTTTAGATCGTTTAATTGTGGGTTTTTTTTGATCAGTTTCTACTTGAGGTGGTTGTTTCGTACCACTCGTTTTTCCTGCTGGAGATGGGGGGGATGAAGAGGCAGTCATAGATGCACCACAGAAAGGGCATTCAGATGCATCTTCATCCAGGACTGATGCTCCACAAGATGGGCAAGTTGGAAGATCCATATTCTATCGTCCGATACGTTACAAGTGTCAGAGGGATTAAATGTGTGACTCAGTGCAATCAAAAAAGAATGGATTATTGCAACTGTAATTGTATGGTTATACGCAGAAATGTAATAATAATTAACGATTATGAAATTATACAGCTAAGACTATTGTATACGATAGATAACCTTTCATTCAAGGATTATCTATGATAGTAATTGACATCTTTGGTCATAGGAAATAACCATCGTGTCTAGAGAGTGATTAGCGCAGTTAGATCAATGATTTTTATCATGGACTCTCAAGTCGCACGCAGTCAGAATTCAGATATCTGAGGAGAAGAAATACAGATGGGACAACAGACCAAGGAGATTCTTGTTCAACTTGAAGCAGCTATACAGGGGAAAAAAACAGTTGTCCCTGTGCTGGTCCGGATTCTGGAGTTGTTAAAAGGGAGGGCAATTGGGTTATGGTGTTGTGAATATGACATTTTGCGGCAGGTCGGTTTTTATGCTGTTAAGGAAATGGATGTAGAAGTACGAACACAATTTGCAGAATTTACCCGGGAAGTACCATTGGAAAATACCGGATTGGGAATTGTAAAGGCGATTGTTGAAAAAATCCCTGCGATAGGAACTCTGCAGGGTGAGAAATCTGGCCTTGAGGAATCGTCTGAGTGGCTTCGGAAGTTTGAGGCACAACAGTCATACGCGGTTCCAATCTTCGAAGGGGATCAGGTGGTCGGAGTATTAGCGATTTCCACGAGTTGCATTCATCAGGTCGGAGATTCTGAGTGGGAAACTCTGGCAAATATTGCAGCAGGAATAGGCAAGAAAAAAATATTGGGGATGCTTTAGCCAGCGGAATTGATTATGATTTATCCATTAAAAAAGAGCGGAATTACGAAGAGATTATTTGGCGGATAATATGAAGGACGCCGTAAGTTCAGATAATCATTCTGCTTTCTGCATTAATCTGAGAAAAGCGTTTTTTTTTGTTTTTTAGAGATGATATTCTTCAGGTCGAAGTAAGATGAGTCGTTCGAACCCATTACACTGGTCTTTTCCAATAGGAACCTGGTTTCTGACTCAGGTTCGTGTAAGTATTTTTCTACCAGTTTTGTTTTTGGTTTTCTGGTCTCACTATTCATTAGAGCTGGGATTTACTTTATTCGCCATCCTTTTTTTAAGTGTTTTTCTACATGAGATGGGACACGTTGTCGCCTGTCGTATGAGCGGAGGCGAAGCAGATCAGATAGTGTTATGGCCATTGGGAGGGCTTGTTCCCTGTTCTCCAGGTCGTTCAATTTCTGCCCGGATAATGACAATTTCTGGTGGTCCTGCTGTTAACCTGCTTATTTGTGCGATTACACTTCCAGCAGTAATCTGGTCGGATCACCTTTCCGCATCTTTGAATCCCTTTAAGTTACCAGTTGTCGATTTAAGTAGCCATTTCAGTCAGTCAATCCTTTTGCTGATATTCAGCATTAATTGGCTACTCTTATTGATCAATTTAATTCCCGTTCTTCCCCTCGACGGGGGAAAAATTTTACAAATCATTCTGTCGCGTCGTTTTGATGAAACGATCGTACATATGATTTTAATTAACGTCGGTTTTTGGCTGGGCGGTTTGGGAATGGTAATCGGTCTATGTTATTCCAGTGTTTGGGTAGTATTTTTCAGTGCGTTGCTCTTAATGTTGAATTTATTGGAGTTCACGACCGCTTCCAGGGAGGACTCATTAGATGATTCCATATTTGGTTACGATTTCTCTCAGGGGTATACTAGTCTTGATCGTTCCAGTGGGAATTTTACTGAGAAAAAAGCTGGTTTTTTCCAACAATGGCGGGAAAAAAGGAAAGTTCAAAAGCAACTTCGCGAGCGGGAAAAGAGCCGTGATGCCGAAAAACAGCTTGATTTGTTACTTCATAAAGTACACGAATTTGGATTGGAATCTCTGACATCAAAAGAACGGCAGCAGCTGAATCAAGTCAGTGCCAGATATCGAAAGACCGATTCTGACACTTGATGGCACCCGATCTTTTCAAGTTCTCTACCCCAGTTTGTGTCTTTCCAGACGATAGTGGTAAATTCAAACACGATCGATCAAAATCTTCATGTTTCGGATTAACATTTTGCCGTTCTGCCTGTAAATCCCCTTTAATTTTACTGACCGGTAAAATCCCACTTTTGGTACCCACTTTTGTCTCTTTGGATCTTGACTAATGGTGAACAAACTCTGTTGCCGTCTACAAATTTGATCTCGAACAGACCAGATCTTTATAGTGTCTTAAGTGTAGATGGTTAAAAAAGATAGGGTGTGAATTACCTGTTGCTAGATACCCTTTGCAGCCCAAAAGTGAAAGAGGTTTTGATGAAATCGAGGTTGTTTTTTACGTTGTTCACTTCTACTGAGAAATTCTTATCCAATCAGCAAATACCTTAAGAGGACAATGAAAATTCCTGATTTTCACTCTGAATGTGCCAATCTAGACCGGGAGGGAAAATCGAAGTTGCGGCTCTGTATCTACGAACTAACTTTTTAATGGAAAAATTCCTTTTGAAAGTAGAGAGTAGGGCCATGGCTATAGGGACAAATGATTCATTGAAAAAATTGTCAAATTTCAGCAAATGTGGTGGAGAGTGGGATCAGAATTTGCAAAAAGAGGCAAGAATTGATCGTGCTATCAGCCAAATGAAGCGAATTTCAGAATTGACCGGACTCTCAATGTTCTGTTTTGATTCTATTAATGGGATTGTTTTAGATAGAACCAATTCGCAATCTCTCCCTTTTTTACCCTCAGATGTGCTGGATGAAATCGAAAAAGCAAATGGTCTCACTCTCATTGAAAGTGCGAATGGGATCATTCATTTTGTTTTCCCTATAGTGGACGAGAAGAATCAAAAAATATCGATCGCTGGTTTTGTCTTTTCCAAAGAGAAGCAAAAACTGACAGAAATCGTACTGGCGGCAGTGGAAAGAGAGTGGACCTCGGATGATTTGGATTCCTGGCTTGAAAAACAGAGAATTCTGGATATTAAGTCGTTACATGCTCTATTGAGCCTTGCTCTTCTTCATCT
>NZ_CALEMX010000115.1 GCF_937910335.1 uncultured Gimesia sp.
ACATTCAAAAACAGTCCACAGGTTTTGGAGTTTTTTGCTATGATTTCATTGCTCTATCGCTATAGGAATTGCGGTATGAAGAGTAGAGTGACACTACATAACAAATTAGCTGAGAATACTTTTGGAAAAGGAAGTGCGAGGAGCAACCGTGATGTCTTCGAAGAATACTTTCCTTTTATACTCATAAACTGAAACGCCGTGGTTACACACGGACGTGTGGCCATAATTTATTTGACATTCAAATTAAGGGAGTGACCAGTGCACCGTTTCGATGCCAATCTGAATTCACTATTTCAGGAAGCGGAAAAACAAGGTTTTTTAACATTTCAACAGGTTCATACTTTTCTCCCTGACGAAGGGGGCGATCCTGCCTTGATCGAGCACATTGTGCTAGGTCTGGAAGGACGTGGTCTGGATCTGATTGATGATCCCAACGCAGATATTGATGATGAGGAAATCACTGCCGTTGGTGCAACTACTACTACAGAAACAGATTCTCCTCCGGACTCCAGCGAAGAATCCGATGGGCCAACCCCAGCAATCGCTGAACCAGAAACATCTCTCTCTTCGCGCGATCCGATTCGCATGTATCTCAGCCAGATGGGAAATATTCCTTTGCTGAGCCGCTCACGTGAAATCTTTCTCGCCAAGAAGATAGAGATCACTCGCAAGCGATTCCGCCGCACCGTGCTGGAATCTGATTTTGCGTTGAAAATTGCGATCGACACTCTGGAAAAAGTTTATGCGGGTGAACTTCCATTCGAACGAACCTTGCGAACTTCAGATACGGAAGATGCAACCAAGGAACAGATTATGGGGCGTATGCCTTATAATATAGAAACCTTGAAAGCGCTTATGCAAAAAAACGTAGTCGATTTCGAGGCAATCAATTCTGGTGAGCTCTCAAAGCCTCAACAACGTGAAGTGCTAAAGCGAATGACGGTTCGCCGTCAGAAAATGGCGACACTCTGCGAGGAACTTTGTTTACGTACTCAGCGTCTACAGCCAGTACTCAAGCGAATTCACCAGATTGCCGCACGAATCAGAGAAGTTCAGGAACAACTGGATGACTTTAAACAAATTCGGCACAAGTCAACTGATACGCGACTGCTAGAACGCGAACTGGCGGAATTGACGGTGATGGTTGTTGAGTCATCCGATGATTTTCAGGCTCGTTCTCGCGAAATCAGCCGTCGCTTTGATGACTGGACCGAAGCCAAACAGCAGCTTTCAGGAGGTAACCTCCGGCTGGTAGTATCCATTGCCAAAAAATACCGAAACCGTGGCCTAAGCTTCCTGGACCTGATTCAGGAAGGAAATGCCGGTTTAATGCGAGGCGTCGAAAAGTATGAATATCGACGCGGTTACAAGTTTTCGACTTATGCCACATGGTGGATTCGTCAGGCAATTACTCGTGCCGTAGCCGACCATGCCCGTACCATTCGAATTCCCGTTCACATGTTCCAGAGCATTTCTACATTGAAAGCCCGCAGTGAGCAAATTCGTCAGGAAACAGGGCGTGAACCCACGATGGAAGAACTCGCTGATTCGGTAGGTCTAGGCGTAGAAGAGACCGAACGGATCATGAAAACCTGGAAGCATCCCATTAGTCTCGATACTCCCGTTGGAGAAAGCGAAGACAGTAGCTTTGGTGATTTCCTTGAAGACGGTCATGAATCTTCACCCGCCGATGCCGCCATGCGTGAGATGTTGAAAGACAAAATCGAACATGTTCTCAAAAGCCTGACTTATCGTGAGCGTGAAATTATTCGCCTGCGGTATGGTTTAGGTGATGGTTACAGCTATACACTCGAAGAAACGGGTCGGATTTTTAAAGTGACTCGTGAGCGTATTCGACAAATCGAGTCCAAGGCTTTGCGAAAGTTACAACATCAGACACGCAGTGCCCATCTCAGAGGTTTTGTCGATGCGATCTTCCCGAATAAAGAAGATGAGGAAAATGAAACCGAAGAAGGAGCTGAATCAGAGCAGGAAGCAACAACAATGGTTGCTGTAGTAGAATAATACCTGTATTCCTGTCGTACTAAATGCTTTACATCCAAGGCGGTTTGCTGTTTTCACGAACAACAAGCCGCCTTTGGCTTTTCTATTTCGGACAATTCGAATAGTTTATACCCAAATAGAAACCATTCTGACTTAAGAAACTAATTGAACGTTCTCAGGGAACGTTCATCTTCCCAGATCTCATAATCATTACGGAGTACTACAACATGGGGCTTTTTGAAGGCAAAAAAGGTCTGGTTTTTGGCATTGCCAATGACCACTCGATTGCATGGGCCATTACGGAAAAACTTTACGACGAAGGGGCTGAAATCGCTTTTACCCACCTTCCCGATAAAGACCCCGAACGTCCGCGGATGGAACGTCGTTTGAGAAAACTAGTCGAACCCAGGGGGGCAAAAATCATGCTCCCTTGTGATGTTACCAAAGATGAAGACCTTGATCGGGTTTTCGAAACGGTAAAACAAGAGTACGGCAAGATCGATTTCCTGCTGCACTCCGTGGCGTATGCGCCGATGGATGACCTGAAAGGTCCCGTTTATAATGTGAGTCGCGATGGTTTCAAACTATCGATGGAAATCAGCGTATACAGCTTATTGGCTATCACTGGTCGCGCGAAAGACATCCTGAATCCGGGTGGCAGTATTCTCACTCTCAGTTATCTGGGAGGGGAAAAAGTGATTCCCGGATATAACATCATGGGTGTTTGTAAGGCGGCTTTAGAGAATTCAGTGAAGTACCTCTCGAATGAGTTAGGCCCCGAGGGCATTCGCATCAACAGTTTGAGTGCAGGTCCACTCAAGACGCTCAGCTCATCTGCCGTTGGTGAATTTGATATGATGATGAAGCTTTATGAATCCATGTCACCCCTGCGTAAAAATATCACTCCGGAAGATGTCGGCAAATCAGGCATGTATCTTCTAAGTGATCTCTCAAGCGGCGTGACAGGCGAAAATCATCATGTCGATTCGGGATACCACGTGATGTCTGCACCACCAATTGAATTGCAACAACAGCAGGGGTAATCAAATCGATTCCTGCAAACCATAGTATTATTTCATGCCACCTGTTGAATACAATCGTTACAACAGGTGGCTTTTTTGCGCCCTGACGACCTCAATTACTGACATCGCACATTCGAAATCTTGAGCAAAATTTAGCTCACACGGATATTTTCACTGTTTTGCGCGTCTGATTTCATTAAATTGAATCTTCCCTGCACAACTGACTTTTTGCTAACGATTCCGATATCAAGAAAAAATCTGCTGGATTCTCAAGTTTTCGTGATCCAAACAGTCAAAGTTGCGTTCTTTATACTATGAGTTGGATTTTACGGCTCATACTCAAGTAACCGTACTCGTTGAAATCTTTTTTTCGAAGACGGCAAATCGATCTCACATCATCGCTTCTAAAGAAAATCAGCAGCCCGTCTGGCTTCAGGTTCTCCTTAGAATGGGAGCGTACAGTGTCTGAGTTTTTGCAATCCTGTTTTGAATGGCCAACATTACCAGCCTCCGTTCTGATGGTAATTTGCATGTTGTATTGGCTGAGTGTCATTCTGGGACTCATGGATTTCGATTTGCTCGATTTCGATCTGGATTTTGATATCAGTACGGAGAGCCCTTCATTCCTGGATTTCGGATTTATTGGACTGAAATTTCTGAATCTGGGTGAAGTGCCCATCATGCTTTGGATGAGTGTGTTTTCATTTAGCATGTGGTTGCTTTCGGTCAATTTTGATATCAAAATCGAAGTGCACACGATCATGGATTATCTGCCGATCGCTGCTCGAAATATTGGAATCAGTCTGGTAATTGTCAAGCTGCTCACACAGCCAATAAAGGGGATGTTTAGGTTTAAACCTCCGAATGAAATAGAGACTTTGTTAGGAAAAACCTGCCAGGTGACAAGCACGTCAGTGACAGAGCGATTTGGGCAGGCAGAACTGGAAGCGGAAGGAGCCCCGCTAAAACTACATATTCGATCCGAAGACAAAACGATCCAGAAGGGCGATCTGGTTCAACTGACAGACTTTAACACCGAACAACAGGTTTTTTACGTCGTAAAAACTAACCAGGAGTCTTAATACCATGTCCATGACGGCATTTACTTTATCTGCACCCTACATGCTGGGGTTTGTTCAATTGTTTGGTTCACAAGTGATTTCGATCATCATCTATGGTGTGATCGTCATCGTGGGGATGGCAGTTGCATTCTCTCGCTTTTACCGCAAGGTAGGGCCGGAAGAAGCCTTGGTGATTACCGGCCTGGGGGGACTGAAAGTTGCCACGGGCACCGGAATTATTGTAGTTCCCATTCTTCATCGGGCTGACCAAATGGACTTGTCAGTCAAACGTATTGAAATCGTTCGTAAAGGGGAAATTGGACTGATTTGTCGGGACAATATTCGCGCAGACATTGAAGTCGCCTTCTTTGTGCGTGTGAATAATACAGCTGTTGACATTCGGAATGTGGCTCAGTCACTAGGATGTCGCAGAGCCTCAAGCCGCGATGCATTGATCGAACTGTTTGATGCGAAATTTTCAGAAGCATTGAAAACCGTTGGTAAGCATTTCGATTTTGTCGAACTCTATAACGAACGGGACAAGTTCAAGGAAGAGATCCTTAAAATCATTGGTACCGATTTGAACGGCTATGTTTTGGATGACTGTGCGATTGACTATCTGGAACAGACACCCGTTGAAAAGCTGAGCCCCACAAATATTCTCGACGCGGAAGGGATCAAAAAGATTACCGATCTGACAGCCCGCGAACATATTCTATCCAATAACATTACACGCGAAAAAGAAAAAACCATTAAGAAGCAGGACGTGGAAGCACAGGAAACGATTCTGGAACTGGAACGACAGCGTGTCGAAGCGGTCGAAAAACAAACACGAGAAATCGCCTCGTTAACAGCGCGCGAGGAAGCAGAAGCTCGACGTGTAGAGCATGAAGAACGTCTCAAGGCGGAATCAGCACGTATCCGAACTGATGAAGAGTTGGCGATTGCCGAAGAAAATAAACTCCGCCAGGTCATCGTGGCAGAAAAGAGCAAGCAGCGGACTGAAGCTGTGGAAGCCGAACGTGTCGAGAAAGATCGTCTCTTGGAGGTCACCGAACGTGAACGGGTTGTCGGTCTGGCAGATATCAACAAAGAAAAAGTGATCGAAGTAGAAAAACGCAATATTCAAGAAGTGATTCGTGAGCGTGTGATCGTGGAGCGTGCCGTTGTAGAAGAACAGGAACGTATCAAAGATACCGAAGAATTTGCCGGTGCAGACCGTCTCAAACAGGTCACAGTGACCAAAGCAGAAATGGAAGCGGAAGAACATCTGGTCAAAGAAGTCAAAGCGGCTGAAGCACAGAAAGTGTCTTCAGAACTCCTGGCCCAAAAAGTTGTGATTGAGGCCGAAGCAGAAAAAACGGCTACCGAAAAGAAATCCGATGCCATCAAAGTCATGGCGGAAGCCAAAACAGCCGACGGCGCCGCCATTGGCTTGGCAGACGCTCAGGTGATGATTGCCAAAGCAGAAGCCACCGAGAAAACGGGGCAGGCCGAAGCCAACGTGATGATCGCCAAAGCCGAGGGTACTGAAAAGACAGGACAGGCGGAAGCCAACGTATTGATTGCGAAAGCGGATGCCACCGAAAAGACAGGAACCGCGGAAGCCAACGTCATGCAAATGAAGTTCAGCTCTGAGGCGACAGGTATTGTCGAAAAAGCCAAGGCGATGAAACTCTTTGATGGAGTCGGTCGCGAACACGAAGAATTCAAGATCAAAATCAATAAGGATAAAGATATTGAGCTGGCGGCAATCGCTGCTCAAACCGAAATTGCGGAAGCGCAGGCCGGTATCGTCGGCGAAGCACTGAAATCTGCCCGCATTGATATCGTCGGCGGAGAAACGACCTTCTTCGACAAGATTGTGGATTCGATCAAGAGCGGAAAAGCCGTCGATCGCTTTGTACATAACAGCGAAACGATCACCGATATCAAGAATACCTTCTTCAATGGAAATCCAGACTACTTTGAAGATCAACTCCAGACCTTCATTTCCCGCTTTGGAATTTCGTTTGAAGATGCAAAAAACCTTTCCATAGCGGCTCTGATTTCGCAATTATTGGTGAAAGCAGAAAGCGATGAAGATAAATCTATATTGAATCGCCTGCTGGCAACCGTGAAAAACCTGGGGATTTCAGAGCAAAAAGTGGCATCCTTCGTGAAAGCGAAACCTAAAAAGTAGGAAGGTAAACCTGAACACTTTCGACTTTTGAAAGAGTTTCATTCGGCTGACTCCTCACATGAATAATAATGTTATGTGAGGAGAGCCGATTGATAAAATGACTCAATCACGCTTGCGGAAATAAACAAAAACAGGATGTCCCGGGAAATACCATCAATGGCCGATTTGGAAAATGATTCTCAAGAGACTGCGCCGGACAATGCAGATGCCATTGCCCTGGAGAGCAGTACCTACGAAATTATCCAAAATCGTTTGCAGAGTCACGGTAAAGAGCTTCAGTCGCGGCTGGGTAACCTGAATGATCTGCGAAAAGAAGTATTCGGCTCGATTGAAACCCAGCTGCTGGGCAGTGAGCGGATCACGACAGAGCATAACTGTATCCCACGCGATATGCTGGCCGTCGGTAACCGATTTTTATTCGGATACAATGTTCACTTTGGACTGAAATCAGAAACCCATCTCAGCGATGTTTTCTCGGTCTACGAATTTAAAGATGGCATCTATCACGCCTTGCCACTGGATTTGATTCAGGATCCGGCGTTTGATAAAGACTTCAAAGACATCTACCGTTACTACAAAAATGCCACCTTTGCCAAGTTTTTTGTCAAAGGTCCTTTTTTGTATATGCTGTTTAAAGTTGGTAATGGTCCCAAAGATTTTAAGTCTTTCAAATGGGCCATGCAAAATGATCAACTGGTTTATGTCGACAATCGCAGCGATCACGAAGTTCAGTTTCCACCACAGCAAGAGTTTCAATGGACGCGCACACATCGCGATTTGCATTACAAGGGATTGCATCCGCATATTTCGATCGATGATCGACTTTTCGTCGAAACCATAGGCGGTGACCTGACAATCAAGATCGAAAACAATACAGAGACCGGGGAAGGAATCTATTCCGAGCCCGTCAATGATCCCGATCAGATCCTGGATGATGCGGAAATATTTTATGCCATTATCGGTTCGCTGATTTTGCTTAAAATTCGTCCCTATCAGGAAACAGAGTATCGCTATTTTATCTATAACGAGAAACTGCAAAAAGCGCAACGCCTTGATTCCATTAGAGATGCCTGTATTTTGCTGCCCGATGATCATGGGCTCGTTTTTTCGAATGGTTACTATCTGCAAAATGGTGAATCAAAAACATTCGAAACCGAACTGCAAAATATGCTCTACCAGGAGCGAATCGCCTCTCCCAATGGAGAAGATTTTCTCTACGTGTTTTATCAACCCGATCAGGGTGTTTACGTATTACTGCAATATAATGTGATCGAGCAAAGACTCGATACACCTTTAATCTGCCACGGGTTCACCCGGTTTGAAGGGGGAGAACTCATCTGTTTTTCCGGGCAGGATGAGCCGCAGAAGCATCACACGATTCAACTCTGGAAAACGCCCTACATCAGTGAATCTTTCCAGGTTCCACACAAAACGGATTCTTACCTCAATAAAATCGGCAACAAAGACGTCGTACGCGGCATGGCGGAATGCCATGAAGTCCTTGGTTTGATTTATCGTAAAGACGCATATGAAAATTTGTACGTTGACCTGGTGAAGCATACCAGCGATGTACTGGATTCGTACTTCTGGATCAATCACGAGGAAACGTTTGAACTGGGTGAGGTTGTTCTCGAAATCAAAAGGGCTGCAGAAGCAGCGGTTTCCGAGTATGAAAAGGTTTTACTACTCAGACAGAGTACAAAAAAATCAACAAACGAAGTCGAGTTAAAAACAAAGAAGACATTTACCGAAATCGATCAACGTCGTTTTGATAAAATCGACGATTTCGTTCAGAGCCTGGCCAAGTTGAGAGGATTACGAGGCGACGTCATCTCTCTACGTGATCTGCGGTATGTCGATCACAGCCTCATTGACCAACTGGAAAAAAATGTTGGCGAGCGAACTGATAAACTGGCAACGCGCTGTGTTTCCTTCCTGCTGCGAAATGATGCACTCAAACCGTATGCGGATCGAATTTCTGCAGCCACACAACAGATCGAAACCGTTGAAAAAGTTGCCGACGCGCGGAAAGTGGAAAAAGAGATAGAAGCCAGTTCAAACGAACTGGAAATGCTGATCGACATTGTCAGTAATCTTAAAGTCGAAGACACAACGCAGCGCACGGCCATTATCGATAACATTTCAGTAAACTTCTCACGCATCAATCAGTCGCGGGCAGCCCTGAAGGGACGCATCAAGGATTTGATGTCAGTCGAAGGCGTGGCGGAATTCAATGCACAGGTCAAGCTTCTCAATCAAGGAGTCGTGAATTACCTGGATGTCTCTGATTCACCTGGAAAATGTGATGATTATCTTACGAAGCTGATGATTCAGGTAGAGGAACTCGAAGGACGGTTTTCGGAATTCGATGAATTTGTTGAACAGTTAACGGAAAAGCGGGAAGAGATTTATGCCGCTTTTGAATCGCGCAAGCTATCGATTGTAGAAGGTCGCAACAAGCGGGCCAATTCTCTCGCAAAATCAGCAGATCGAATTCTGACGGGCATCCGGAGCCGTGCAGAGCAGTTGAAGTCAATCAATGAAATCAACGGGTACTTTGCATCAGACCTGATGATCGATAAAGTCAGAGATATTGTTCGCCAGTTGGGCGAGCTGGATGACACTGTCAAAGTTGATGATATTCAGGGGCGCCTAAAGAGTGTTCGAGAAGACGCCGTCAGGCAGTTAAAAGATAAACAGGAATTGTTTGTTGATGGCGAGAACATCATCAAACTCGGCAGTCGCAAGTTCACAGTCAACCGTCAGCCTCTGGATCTGACGACGGTCTACCGCGATGATGCCCTGCAGTTGCATTTGACGGGTACTAATTTCTTTGAAGTCATCAAAGATGAACGCCTTCTAGCGACGAAAGAGGTCTGGAATCAGGAAGTCGTCTCAGAAAATCGTAATGTGTATCGGGCGGAATATTTAACGTATTGCCTTTTGAAATCACTGGAAACCGATTCAGAGCATTCAGTCGAATCTCTTGTAAAACTGTCCGATGAGGAACTTCTGGCGTTTATCCAGATATTTATGGGACCCCGCTATAGCGAAGGTTATGTAAAAGGGGTTCACGATCAGGACGCACTCCTTCTGCTCCGGTCACTATTACATGTCAAACCAGCATTGGGGCTCTTGAAATATCAATCGAGCGCACGAGCATTGGCGACTTTGTATTGGGACTATTTTTGTGACGAAGAATCCAAAACACTCTTTGCCAGTAAGCTGGCCGGTTTTGGCAAAATCATGCAAGTATTCCCCCAAACGGGACAGCAGCAGTATTACATCAATGAATTAAAGCAGCAGCTCACACTGTTCGTCGAGAAAATATCCAGTTTGGATCAAGCATTGATTCCGGAATCAGCCGAGTATTTATTTGAGGAGTTAGTAGGCGCCAACCCATTTGTGATCAGCAAACGCGCCGCTGATCTCTACAATGACTTCGAAAAATATTTGAAGCACAATAACGCCCTCGAGCGATTCGAAGAAAGTCTAGCTGCGACCAGCGAGAATCCGATGAATTGGTTTCTGCTGTCCAGAGACTGGGTTCAGGCATTTCTAGATCATCAGAATTCGGAAGAAGATCACGATTATCGGGACGAAATTGCACTACTTTTAATCAAAGGGAAGCTGGATCGTAGTCGTTTGATCGATGCCCAGATCACGGCTCAAGTAGAAGGGCTCTCAGGTTCGCACGCGTGTATTCAAAGCGGTGTCTATCATCTGCACTTCAATCGTTATATGCAGCGATTGTCTGAATTTGAATCTATTAATGTTCCGCGCTTTGAATCATACGTCGCGTTAAAAAAAGAACTGGTTGAAACAACGCGCGAAACAATGC
>NZ_CALEMX010000116.1 GCF_937910335.1 uncultured Gimesia sp.
ATTCCTGGCTCAACCCAAATGGGAAATATCGGTTAAGGAAGATCATTTAATAAGAACCTGCTTTCCCACCCCTTACCCCCCCCATGTGATTTACCCACCTAGTGTCTATTCTAAGTTGTTAATCTGTAAGTAATTACAGAACATCCCCCCCGCTCTTCAAATTTAAGCTTTGAATTGGACACACGATTTCTTTTTAAGGATACGGATTATGAAATTCTTATACACGTCAACAAAACGGAGAGGATTTACTCTCATTGAATTATTGGTGGTGATTGCCATCATCGCTATTCTCATTGCATTACTGCTGCCTGCTGTTCAACAGGCACGAGAAGCAGCACGACGCAGCTCGTGTAAAAACAACCTGAAGCAAATCGCTTTAGGGATGCACAACTACGAAAACACGCATCGTGTGTTTCCGTATGCACACCGCGGAGGTGGTGGTGTATACCCCAATTATTGCCATAATCGTGATACCTGGTTTCAACGCATTCTGCCCTATGTTGATCAGGCCCCGATGTATAATGCCTACGAGGCCGATTGCGCGAATGTATCTGGTAGCACGAGTAATCACGTCCATAATATTTCGAGTAGCCAGAAATTTGTCCGTACGGCGTTACCCGCGTTCATGTGTCCTTCAGACGTGGGGCCCGCCTTTGCGGAACCTTCTGGAGTACGTTGGGGTGGCAGTTATTTAGCCTGCATTGGTTGGGCAAATAACCGTTCCACTGGAACAGATAACGGGATGTTTGGTTACCAGACAAGAACCAAAATTCGTGACATTACCGATGGTACATCCAGTACTTTTATGCTTAGTGAAGCCGTACAGCGGGTTGCTATCCCGACTGGTCATTCCTGGGGATGTCCTGGCTGTTATTGGATTGGAGGCGCTCATGGTGAGGCCGCTTTTACAGCATTCGAAACTCCAAACAGTCTAGCCGCGGATCAAAACTATCTCTGCAAAAGTACAACTGATGTGAATGCACCATGTGTCACAAATCAGAGTCAGAGATGGAATTATGCTCGCAGTCAACATGTGGGAGGTGTGCATGTGGGACTGGCCGATGGCGCCGTACGGTTTATTTCAGAAAACATCGACCGTACAACTTACCGGGCATTATCAACCATCTCCGGGCATGAAGTTGTTGGCGAATTTTAAAGTTTTAAAACTCGTTGGTTAAAAAGTCGCCCCAGTAATTTCACTGGGGCAAATTTATCAATCAGGAAATATTCAATGAAATCACTCTTACACAATATAACTTTTGTCTGCACCGTCATGATTTTGACTGGTTGTGGTGGCGCAAATGATGGACCGGCAACTTTTCCTGTTTCAGGAAAAGTGACATGGGACGGTAAACCTGTGGTGGAAGGAAATATTATTTTTCGTGATGCAGAAGAAAAAACAGCCAGCGCTGCTGGGAAGATTGAGGATGGTGAATTCTCTTTCCGGGCAATAGCCGGTAAAAAAACAGTTGTGATCACAGCGACACGTGAAGTTCCGGGGAAAACTGCTGTGGGTGGTGCACCTGATGAGCCTGCGGTTCCAGCGATAGAGCAATACATCCCTGCGGACTACAATGAAAAAAGCACTTTGGAAGCAGTCGTCAGTGACTCAGGTTCCAATGAATTTGAGTTCGATTTGAAAAGTAAAAAGTAGCCCCGCGTAAGCGGCAGTGTTATCAGAATGTGAGTATGGCGATTGTTGAAATCAATATTGGCTCACAGAATTCGTTCGGCTCAGAAAGTGTAAACCATCTTGAACCAATGGTTTCTGAAAGTAGTTGGACTTGACCGATTGAGAGTTGGCTTTTCAGAATCTTACGCGCAATACTGATGAATTCTCAGAAATGATTTCTGAAGCTTTAAACAAAGCTGCCGGTAGCGTGTTTCCAGGGATGTGGTTGCACTTTACTGTTTTTGAACGCATTCGCGTACCACAATACGCGCCTGTTTAAAGGCGTGCTTGATTGTAAATGCCCGGGCTTCAAGTTGCTCTTCGGTGTAATATTTCCCGTGGTCACTTTCGGGCAGGCCTCCAAGTGACAAAGTCAGTGGCAGCAGGTCGAGAAATTCACGGTAGCGTCGCTGGACATCAGAGCTGGCGTTGGCTGAATCATTCACTTAAAGAATCTCCCTCTGTTCTTACAGCATCGTTTTGAAATGAGATGGAATTTCAGGGGGACCTTAGTTCATACCGACTGTAGATTGATACAAACGAAAATTCACCCTGTTTGATTTACTGTTAAGATTCTCCCAAACGCAAATCAGAAAAGCAATGGGAACTCACAAGAATGAAGCGACTGGGGCCCTGATTCGGAATTGTCATTTACCAGTAGGTGTCTACTGGAATGCCTGTAGGAGATTTCTTTTATGAGCCTGATACGAAAACAGCTTTCGGAGGCTGTTGGAGGCATCTGGTGGCATTCCACATTGATTATTCGTTGTTTTTGACTCCCGTTTCTTCTGGAGGTGGTAAAGTCACCGGAGGTAAGTCGGGGACAGCAGGTATGTTTTCTCCACCTTGTTGTTGTGGCGGCGGCTGCTGTGGATAGCCCTGTGGCGGCATTTGGTATTGCTGAGGATAAGAGGGCATCGGCTGCTGTGGGTAGCCTTGTTGTGGATAATATTGTGGTGGCATGGGATAAGGGTATGGCTGCCCTGGAGGCATCTGTTGCGGAGGGTAGGCCGCTTGTTGTTGCTGCATTGCCTGCTCATAAGCTTGCTGGGCTTGAAGCTGCTGTTCGGCAGTCAGGATTTGTGTATCCCCTTCGTAAACAGCCGGGTTGGGAGCTGCTGGTGTTGGGGCAGTTACAGCGGGAATGACCTGCGAGTCGTCAGAAGGATGAACGGGGATATCGAAGACGGTATCTGACCCGGTAAGAATACCGCTGCCTGGAGGAGTTATAGCTGGTGTCTCGGGAGGCGTTGGTGCATCCTCTTTATCGACAGTATGAGACATCAAAATTTCAAAATCGAGCTTGCCTACCTGGATCTTATCAGAATGAGAGAGTTGTACTTCACCCTTGATTCGTTTTCCGTTGACCAGTGTGCCATTCGTACTTCCAAAATCACGTAATCGAACACTGTACTCATCAACAGTGAAAACGCAGTGGTGTCGACTAACCATATCGCTGTTAGGTCGCAGGTGACAATCTTCTTCCCTGCCGATTAAAAACTTTTTGCCTGTGATGGGGATTTGTTTTCCATCGTGACGACCACCAATTACCTTCAACGAAAGCTGCAACATAAATCGTTCACTCCATAGGTTTCATACAGAACACGTCAAAAGAAATGGAACACCAGATGGCGGAATCCTCTTGCCATCCTGTTTCCGATGACTTGGTTTCTTATTGTCAATTAATTGAATTGGAAGAAAAGAAATGAATAGATACTAGAAACAGAAATGAGTGAAAAATTTTTCTCGTCATTGTTAGTGACAGAAGCAAATAACAATGCTTGTTTGGCCCGCATTGTGTGGTTTGACTCACTTCGAGGTAAGTAAAAATCCACTACTATTCTGTAACACGAAAAATCAAAAATGTATTACACACTTAACGCTATCAGGCGGCTTACGCTATGTCAATAAAGATAAATCAACCATCTGTCATGTAAATGATTTATTAATATGTAAAGGTTTTTTACTTGATTTTGGTAACTCCTGAAATCTGTACCAATAAGCTTCTTATTTCCGGGAAGTCCAGGCGGGCAGGGAATATTTCTCATTTTCGAGATCCGTGGCCTGGGCGAATTCATCGTCAGTCAGGTTTCGAGACTGAAGAGGCAGGCCAATGGTCTGTGAGATGGCCTTCGAAAATTCCTCTGTCAGTGTTTCCAGAAAAGAGTCTTGATACAAGCTGGTTTTTCCGGTTTGATTTAAGAGCCCCGGAAAGAGGGGGGCATAGTCGGAAGTGAGTAGTAACAGGCTGCCATGCTGCACAACCGCACCTCTTCTTCGTCTTTGCGCACTCCCCAGAATTTTTTTTCCCTGATAGACAAGGTCCCGCTCATCACCTCGTCCGAAGCAGAGAAATGGTTCGGTCTGAGAACTGATCGAAGTGCCACGAAATTCGACGTTTAGCCCCTGCTTCGAGAGGACATCAATCAGTGGTTGATGAATGATGAGGTAGAGGTCCGGTAAAGATCTGGAAAGGGGGTGGCTTGCCGGAATCGCGAAGGAATAGGTCAATTCATGATGGTGTAAAATGGCCCCGCCTCCGGAGAGCCTGCGCACCCTGGGGAGGTTTTTCCATGTGTCATTTTGAACCTCGGTCTCATTACTTTGAAAATAGCCTAGCGAAATTGTAGGGTCTTTCCAACGGTACCAGCGTAAGGTACAGAGATCCTGTGAAACAGCTGTCTCGAGCAACGATTCATCAACGGCCATATTCCAGCTCCCCGTGAGAGGGGCGGGTTCAATGATCAGACGACAGTGATCCGGGATTGAAGAATGAGTCATGCCAGGAACCAAACTGTGAGGTGACACTGAAGAACGCGTTTTCCAATTGTCTATTCAGGCTCGCAGCACTGTAGAATCGGGTTACGGGCCGCCACAACTTCATCGGGTCTGCTGATCTTAGTACTATGCGGCGCGAGATGCAGAAATTCCGGGTCTTCCTGAAGGATATTCCGAATGGTTTCTGCGAACGCATCCAGGGTTTCTTTTGATTCTGTTTCCGTCGGTTCGATCATGATAGCTTCGGGAACGACCAGAGGAAAATAAACCGTTGGTGCATGAAAACCAAAGTCGAGCAGACGTTTGGCAATATCCATAGCCGTTATGCCATTTTCCGATTTGCTCTTTGATGCGGAGGCTACAAATTCATGCATGCAGAGTTCACCGTTGGGAACCGGCAGTACATCTTTTAAAATCGCCTTGAGGTAGTTTGCATTTAACACGGCATTTTCCGAGACCGCCTTTAAGCCTGCAGCGCCGAGTGTTCTGAGGTAGCAATAGCCTCTTACCAGAATTCCAATATTTCCGTAAAACGAGCGGACCCTTCCGATTGATTTTGGAGGAGTTTCCAGCGTAAATTCATTTTCTCCAGAAGTTCGTTTGATGACCGGTCCGGGAAGAAAGTCAGCGAGGAAATCACGAACGGCAATCGGTCCAGATCCTGGTCCGCCGGCACCATGTGGGCCGGTAAAGGTTTTGTGAACGTTGTAGTGCATCATATCGCCTCCGAAATCACCGGGTCGGGTGAATCCGAGGATTGCGTTCATGTTGGCCCCGTCAATATAAACCAGTCCACCTGCATCGTGAACCATTTGTGCGATTTGCTTGATGTCTTTTTCAAACAGTCCCAGTGTATTCGGATTGGTCACCATAAAGACGGCGGTCTGGTCATCCAGATGTGCTTTGAGGTCATCCAGATCAACCAATCCTTCTTTGCTGCTTGCCAGTTGCACACACTCGAATCCGGCAATCGCAGCGCTGGCGGGGTTGGTGCCGTGAGCACTGTTGGGGAACAGTACTTTTGTTCTTGTTTCGCCACGATCTTCGAAATATGCTTTTGCTGTCAGTAAAGCCGTGAATTCCCCTTGAGCGCCAGCTGCAGGTTGCAGAGAGACGGCAGGCAGACCTGAAATTTCCGCAAGCATTTCCTGAGTCTCATACAATAATTCGAGCATGCCTTGCAGGTCGGATAGATGTTGATAGGGGTGCAGATCAACAATGCCCGGCAGGCTTGCCAAACGTTCATGACGTTTGGGATTGTATTTCATCGTGCAGCTTCCCAAAGGATAAAAATGGGTATCTACACACATATTTAAAGTTGATAAATTGACGAAATGTCGAATGACGTCTGATTCGGTGACTTCGGGCAGTCCCGTTGGTTTCGTTGAGAGCGCTGATTTTGGGATGATTTCATCCAGCGGTTTTACAGGGACATCCGCAGAAGGAAACCGGGCAGCGCGTCGGCCATGATGCGAGAGTCCAAACAATGATTCGGTAGCCAATTGATTTCGCATGGTTATAGTGATTGCTTCACAATATTTTTAATAGGAATGTGTAAATAGAATCAGATCAGTAGAGGTTATGCTTTCAGGGCTGTCACCAGTCGGTCAATTTCTTCCCTGGTTCTCTGTTCGGTAATCGCAACAAGGACTCCCGTCTGGCCAAGTGTAGAACCGTTCTGGAATTCAAACCGGGATAATTCCGGTCCTAGATCAAAGCCTGCCTGACGCGCTTTTCGAAGCAGATAATCGGAGCCCTCAGAGCAGCTTATCGCGAACTCTTTAAAGTAAGGACGATCAGCGAATAAAAGATCAATGCCTTCGATTTGGGAAAGCTGTTCGGCTGCATAATGTGCTTTCTGGCAGGAAAGTTCAGCCACTTCACGAATGCCCTGTTTTCCGAGTAGAGCAAGATAAACTGCGGCACGGATTGCAATCAGCCCCTGATTACTGCAAATATTGCTGGTTGCTTTATCGCGTCGAATGTGTTGTTCGCGGGCTTGCAGATTCAGGACGTAACAGAGATTTCCGTTCCGGTCCACTGTCTGGCCAATCAGTCGGCCCGGCATTCTGCGAACAAACTTTTGACTACAGGAAAACAAGCCGAGATAGGGACCGCCAAACTGTAAAGGAGTTCCCAGTGATTGTCCTTCAGCGATGGCAATGTCTGCGCCGTAATCGCCGGGACGCTTCAGGAGTCCGAGGCTGATGGGGTCATAAGAAACAACAGACAGGGCACCATATTTGTGGGCAATTTCTGTCAGTTGCTCAGCCTCTTCCAGTGTTCCAAAAAAATTAGGATGCTGAATAACAAGGCAGGCTGTCTGATCATTCATCGCTGCGTCAACATCAGCCGGATCGGCAGTACCGTTAACACAGGGAACGATAACGACCTCACAGTTCAAGTGCGTCAAATACGTTTCGACCACCTGACGATATTCAGGATGTAGCGATCCCAGTAATACGACACGATCATGTCGGTTGGTCACCCGCATTGCCATAAAGGCGGCTTCACTTACACAGGTGCCACCTTCATACAGGCTGGCATTTGAAACGTCCATGCCCGTTAACTGGCAGATCAATGATTGAAATTCAAAGAAGGTCTGCAAACTTCCCTGGCTGGCTTCTGCCTGATAGGGAGTATAGGCGGTATAGAATTCTCCGCGCCTTGCAATTTCATCTACGGCAGCAGGGATAAAGTGGTCATAGGCTCCCCCTCCCAGCATACAGACGCGAGAACCCGGTCCGACATTTTTTTCTGCCAGTTTCGAGACGTGGGCCTGTAATTCCATTTCTGTTAAGGCGGGAGGAATATCGAGGGGACGGTTCAGGCGCAACTCAGAAGGGATTGTGGAAAACAAAGCTTCCAGAGAGTCAACGCCGATGGCTTGCAGCATTTCCTGCTGCTGATCTGGTGTATTAAAAAGATAAGGCACGGTTCACTCAATACTAAAACAAGATTGTAATGACGTTGGTGATTCAACTGCTTCGATTATAGTCGTGGAACAGAGGTTGGTACTCTCAAAAGTTCCTTTTCGGAATGATAGAGTGGAAATCTCTTCCCGCTGGTCTACCACGGATGCTGTTCTGTTCATGAAAACTGCATCTAAAAGGGTCATTGATTAATGTGCTTCAGACTCACAAAACTTGCGATACTCGTCGGCATTCATGAATTGATCCAGTTCAGAAGAATTTGACATTTTCACTTTCGTGATCCAGCCATTTCCGAATGGGTCATCGGAGAGTGGTGATTGATCGTCAACGAGTGCGGAGTTCACTTCGGTGATTTCACCGCTGACGGGCGAATATAAATCGCTGACCGCCTTGACACTTTCTACTTCACCAAAGACTTTCCCGGCTTCGCAGGTCGAACCGATTGCCGGAAGCTCAATGTAAACGAGATCAGTCAATTGATTGACAGCAAAATCGGTGATACCCACGGTAACGATGTCGCCTTCAACATTGACCCATTCATGAGTTTTCGTAAATTTTAAGTTGCCTTGATCCATGTTTGCAAAACCCTCTATTCTATTTCCAGACTCAAGAATCCAAAACAGCGCCCGTCTTGAGAAAAGAAGTCTCAAGTTCCCTGATAACTCTTCGTTGACGATACAGAGATTTGGTCCATTTGAAAAGGAATCAACGAGGGAAATTCAAGACTGTAGCCGTATATCTTTGAGCCCGCATTTCCCAGATGACTTCCCTCGCTTTGGCACGTAATTTGCGCCATACC
>NZ_CALEMX010000117.1 GCF_937910335.1 uncultured Gimesia sp.
TGGTTTTTATCCCTTGGTAATCGCTTCGTCTAAGTTGAGAAACAAGCGCGTCAGGCTGGTGAAAGCGGCCCATTGTGCGTGATTTAATTTCGGATTCAATGGTGAATCTCCCACCTGAAGCAGTTTCAGTGTGGCACTTTTATCGCTGGTGTAGGTGTAATAGCTTAATTCCGTTTGATAAGCCTGACGAAAGATAGCGAGTTCTGCGTCGCTGGGCATTCGTGCGGTGACGAGTTGGAATCCGTATGTGATTTTTTCATCAGTCGTCGCGCCTCCCTCTATCAACATTCGCTCAGCCAGTTTCCGTGCCGCTTCGACGAATTGTGGGCCGTTGAGTAACAACAGCGCCTGCAACGGTGTGTTGGTGCGTGATCGTCTGATGGTGCAGAACTCGCGTTCGGGTGCATCGAGTGTTTTTAACATGGGAGAGGGAACCGTTCGCTTCCAGAAAGTATACATGCTGCGTCGATAGAGATCGTCTCCCTTTCCGCGTACATATTCTTTGGAGTAATTGGGTCGGTTATTCAATTCGAGCCAGAGTCCCTTTGGTTGATAGGGATAGACACTTTTCCCGCCCAACTGCTGTACCAGCAAGCCACTGGTGGCGAGGATGGCATCCCGAATTTCCTCGGCATCGAGCCGCATGCGTGGTCCGCGGGCGAGCGATCGATTTTCCGGATCGTTTTGATAAGCTTTGGCCCCAACATGCGATGTCTGTCGATAGGTGGCGGAATTAAGAATCAATCGCTGCATCTGTTTGACATCCCAGCCGCTGCGAATGAATTCCAAAGCGAGCCAGTCCAACAATTCGGGATGGCTGGGCAGTTCGCCTTGAATGCCGAAGTCTTCAGATGTTTTCACCAGACCTAAACCGAAGATGCGTTGCCAGTATCGATTGACGGCGACACGCGCTGTGAGCGGATGACGCGGGTCAACCAGCCATTTCGCAAAACCCAATCGATTTTTTGGTGCGGTTTGAGACATCGCAGGAAAGATCGCGGGGACATTCGCGGAAACCTGATCGCGAGGTTCATTGTATTGCCCGCGTTCCAGGAGAAACGTGGCCCGTGGTTTTGTCAGGTCCTGCATGATCATCGTAGCGGGAACGGCGGCCTGAATTTGTTTTTCAATGGCGGCGATGCGTTGCTTTAACGCCTGTTGCGGGTTGTGATGAGCGAGGAAATAGTCGCGCAGTTGTTTTTGTTCTCCGGTAGTGCGCTGAGTTTGTTTTTTGCCTGCGATCTGTCGAATGTTGGCTGGAATTCCTTGTAATTTGATCGAGGAGGGTGCATCTCTGGTAATCGAAAGCCGGGGACGTCCTACGCCGTGCGTTGCGAAACCTGCTTCATGGCGCAAGCGAAATTGCAGCTCGGTACCTTGCTCGAAACCGAAGGGTGATTCTGCAATGAAGACCGCGGTCGCGGGAAGTTTGCGTGTCGGTCCATCGACGGCCCAGCCGTTATTGCCCGTTACGTTGCCATCGATGGCCTTGTCGACTTCGTAGCCGGTTTGTGAATAGTCGGCGATGGCTTTTTTGAATTTGACCGTTTTTTGCTGAGAGGGATCTGCAAGCGAAACCGCCATCAGTTCGAATTCGCTCAATACGAAATTGGAATTACTGTGTCGACCGGGACCGCCGCCGGGCAGTGATTTATGGGTGAGGGCTTCCAACCGGA
Organism: uncultured Gimesia sp.; assembly: GCF_937910335.1. GTDB lineage: Bacteria > Planctomycetota > Planctomycetia > Planctomycetales > Planctomycetaceae > Gimesia. The sequence goes on from NZ_CALEMX010000117.1 coordinate 1,677, forward strand.
CTGCGGTGATTTTTTTAGTATCGGATTGGGCCGTGATCTCGTAAATATCGTGTCGCGGATTGGCACCGTTTGCGAGAACCGAATGATCGGGCAGTTTTTTCAGTGTTGTTCCGCCCGATGATTTCATCGTAGTCGGCTCTACGATTGCCCAGCCACTTTCTGGTTGTGTGGAAATGCGTTTTGCCCACTGAGCCAGGAGTGGTTCGATGTCGATGGTTTTTTTTAATTCCTGTTTCAGCCGCGCGAGTTCCGCATTGTTTTTTTGCACGGTGATTGAGGCCAGAGGCGAAGGGATACGTTGTGAAGGCGTAAAGCCCCGCATGCCTTTTTCCGGCACCTGATTGAAGAATGCATAAAGCTGGTAAAATTCTTTTTGCGAAATGGGATCGAATTTATGTTCGTGACAGCGTGCGCAGCCGATGGTTAATGCCAGCCAGACTTCGCCTGTGGTTACGAGGCGATCCATGACATATTCGGTACGATATTCTTCATCAATGATTCCGCCTTCGATGGTGATGCCGTGATTGCGGTTGAAGCCAGTTGCCAGTTTTTGCTGGTCCGTTGCTTTTGGCAAAAGATCGCCGGCCAGTTGTTCGATGGTAAATTCATTGAAAGGTTTGTTCTGGTTATAAGCATTGATGACCCAGTCTCGCCAGATCCACTGTTCGCGTTCGGTGTCGTATTGATAGCCGTTAGTGTCTGCATAACGGGCCAGATCGAGCCAATGCCGGGCCATGTGTTCGCCGTACGCGGGCGAGGCAAGATAATGGTTAACCATCTCTTCGTAAGCTTTGGGATTTTGATCGACGACAAACTCGAATATTTCTTCCAGCGTTGGTGGCAGGCCTGTCAGATCAAAGGCGACGCGCCGAATGAGCGTTTCGCGGTTTGCTTCGCGGGCAGGTTTCTTTCCGTCGCGTTCCATTTTAGCGAGTACAAAATGGTCGATGCTGTTTTTGGGCCAGACTAAATTTTTCGGCTGGGGAATTTTCGAGGTTTCAGGTGGCACGAACGCCCAATGCTGTTGGAATTCGGCGCCTTGCTTGATCCATGTTTTAAGAATAGCGATCTGACTTGGATTGAGTGGTTTATGCCCCTCGGCGGGAGGCATGCGTTCGTCTGGATCATTCGTTGTGATGCGTCGAATGAGTTCGCTGGCCTGTACATCGCCGGGTGTTATCGCTGATTTTCCCGAGTCGGCTTTTCCGGTCGCTGAAGCGTGTTGATCGAGACGCAGACCGGCTTCACGAGTGGCTGCATCGGGTCCGTGGCAGACATAACAGTGGTTGGAAAGAATCGGCAGCACATGGCGATTGAACTCGATTTTCTCGTCCGCCAGGGCAAGACAGGGAAAGAGCAGAATTGGCAGCGTTATCAGGATTCTTTTGGTGGTATTCAACACAGACACACTCCAGGTAGCGCTTGGTTAGCCGCAGTTGATTTGACCTCTTATAAACGATGAATTTATTATAACAGTGAATTCAAGCAACTGGTAGTAATAGAATCGCCTTCGAACAAATGAATTGTGACAGCGTTTTTTCCTGTTTCTGAGTGGTTCGGTGATCAAATGAGTGAGCAAAGTGAACGCTCTCGGTTGCATTGAATCCTGGGGTACTGCAAAATGAATGGGCGTCTGCCCGATGACGGGTCTGAGCGACTGAGTCATTTTATTATGAACTTTGGAGATACTGTTTCATGCGTGTAAAAATCGTGAGTTCCATTTTGGTTTGTCTGTTTTTATTTAACATGGGTCTAGTGGCTGACGCTGCTGATGCACATGACGATCGGTGTGTGATTCTGGTGAGCGTGGACGGATTGGCCAATTTTTATCTGGATGATCCTCTGGCTGATATGCCATTCTTGAAGAACGCTGCGAAGAACGGCGCCCGCGCGGACGGGCTGGTCTGTTCATTCCCGACCGTTACGTGGCCTAACCATACAACGCTGGTGACCGGCACAACTCCCGCGAAACATGGCGTGATCAGTAATAACTATCTGGATCGTAAGAGTGCTACATCGGTGGCGTTCATTCCTGATCCGCTGTTCGATAAAGATCAGATTCTCAAAGTGCCCACCGTTTATGATGTCGCCCATAATGCCGGGTTGGTTACCGCGGGAATCATCTGGCCGGCGACACGGAATACACGTACGCTGGACTGGACTGTGCCGGACATGTTTGGCAAAGAGGCGTGGCCTAAGTATGGAACGAAGGTCTGGCTGGATGAATTGCGGAAAGCGGGATTGCCCGTTGACCTGCACGGCGACTGGACGCGTGAAAAGGGTGGCGGCGTGAAACGGGACTGGCTTTATTCTCGGATGGCGCGGCACCTGTTTCAAAATCATCCGCCGAACCTGCTGATGATTCACCTCGTTGAAGTCGATCACATCGAACACCAGTACGGTCCCCGCAGCCCGGAAGCATACTGGTCGGTCAGTTATATCGATGACCGCCTGCGAGATATTGCCGAAGCGATCAAGCTCTCGCCGCACGGCGACAAGACGACGCTGGTGATCGCCAGCGATCATGGCTTCTATCCGATCACAAAAGATATTCGCCCCAACGTGCTGCTGAAAAAAGCAGGGTTATTGTCGAAGGAGAAAAAGCAGGTTTATTGTCTGGCGCAAGGTGGTGCGAGCATGGTGTATATTCTGGATGTTGCCAACCGTGCGGAAACAATCAAGAAGTTGAAGAAACAATTCGCAGCCGTGGAAGGCGTTCAAGCGGTACTCGACGCGGATGAATATACGAAGCTTGGTCAGCCGACTCCCGCTGAAGATTCCCGCGCTCCCGATCTATGGTTGGCAGCAAAAACGGGATATTCATTCTCGAACAGTGATGGCGGCGAAGATGTGGTGGCCCCACGCAAGACCAAAGGGGGCACGCACGGTTATCTACCCGATGATCCGGATATGCTGGGTTCATTGGTGATCTCAGGCTATGGTATCAAACCGGGTACCAAGCTCCCGAAGACCCTCAGCCTCGACGTGGCCCCCACGATTGCAAAACTTTTGGGAGTGAAGCTGCCAACGGCGCAGGGTAAAGCGTTGACTAAAGCGCTGGTGGAGGATTGACAGAGTAACACCAAATGAAGAGAGTGTCTTTTTAGCAGAGGAGATAGCATGTGTGATCATGATCCTTTTAACGAACCTGAAACTGCTCATGCCCGCGCAAGAGAACTTATGGTGGAAGATTTCTTTTGGGATTGCGCAGATGAGCGGGCTCCCTTTGGGAGCGATGAAGGAAGCGAAGCATACTATGAATGGCGGGACTGGCGTGAAGGCAACTCCTCGAAATCACTGACTGAGTGCTTCAATTGGATACTGGATGGAAATTTGTCTGGATACAAT
>NZ_CALEMX010000118.1 GCF_937910335.1 uncultured Gimesia sp.
CTTATTTGCAGTTTTGTTGGAGATTCGATTCAAAACTTGAATCAAAAGAGCTGAACAGTTGCATTTGTGAGTAAATAAACTGGAATTATGATACAGCCTAAAACCTTGAAATGCCGATTCTTAAGTAAGTATAGCTAATTGAAAATGATCGGTTCGGAACATATTAGCTTCATCGCTATCTCCCTCAGAATGAACAGCAGTCGAGCCAATATACCTCAAATTTCCAGGCTGATCCATGAAAGTTCTTGTCGTCGATGATATAGGGTATTCGTGTCACTATTATGCACGATTAGTGGAGAAAATCGGCTTTCCTGTAGTTACAGCATCTTCTGGTTTTGAAGCTCTGAACTATCTTCAAACAGATAACGAAATCCACGTCGTACTGACCGATCTGGTGATGAGTGGTATGGATGGAGTCGACTTATTCCAGAAGGCACAATTGGTAGAACGCTATTCTGATAGTGGAGCTGTTCCCGCTCCCCAGTTTATTTTGATGACTGCGTTCAGACCCGAAAAAAATTCTCCAGATCGAAATCTTCAGAGGATTCAACTCGCGAATGAACTGGGTTTTTCCAAAATTATGTTTAAACCCCTGGATCAAGAGGAGTTGAAACAGGAATTGAATGATATGTCGCTAAATGTCATTCACTCCTCGGCAGATGAATCACCCCTTGATTTATATTCTTCGACACAAAAGATTCGAGAATCGGTAAAAGAAATCATCGAAGCTGACAATAAAGAGGCTGCATCAGAATTTCTTCAAATTCTCATGGAACAAATTGAGAACTTGAAGAAATACCTGAAAATAGCTTGATGATTGTTCGCTTGTTGAGAGATCCAGGGTAATATTTCACTTTCGTCATCAATGTCTCTTTCATGGCCCGATTTGTCCGCCGTGGATTATTTCCGGTGGTTTTGAATTTGTAAGTGTGCGCTATGGCAAAATGTGATCAGGGTTATCTGTGTGTCGTCTGTGGTCAGGAAGTAGAAGAAATCGAAGACAGCGGCCTCTACCTGCGCTATATCATTGGCGAAGTGAATGAGAACGAATTACAGGCGCAGCCCGAACATCACATTCGATGTAATCCTGCAATGGCGCAATTCATTATTGATAACGATTTTGAGCCTGTTTTAGCAGAGGGGCCATTTGATAAACGTGAGCTTGATTCATCTGAGGTCAGTCTCAGAGAGAAGTTAGTAACCGATGGCTGGAAAAGGTTGTGCGAAGTAAAAAGTAAGCAGCTTGCGATCAGTGAATTTCCATTAAAAATTCAATGAACTATTCAGAGACAACACCAGCATTTTTTTGATGCTCCTTAATCAATTTATTTGATCAAGTGATTTTTTAACACCTGTCGTTCTGAGCAACGACAGGTGTTTTTTTTATGCAACTCACCTTGTATCACGCACGCCGATCGCGAACATAAGCAACCTCAGACTTCAAACCTTTCTGCTGTTTTTACTGAGGCCAATATGCCAGAAACCGTTCGTAAGGGAATATTCATTCCAGCTTGGGTCATTGCTTGTGTTTTCTCTCCCATTATTGCGGGAGGAGTGGGGGCCATCACATGGACAGCGAAGACGTTGCTTGAGCACAGCCATCAACTCATTGAAATCGATGAAAAACTCGATTCCAACAAGGAGTTACTAATTGAAATGGTCAACTCACATGAAAGACGCATCAGTCGCATAGAAGACAGAGTCTTCGGGGAAAATTGATGAAAGAAATTACCAACGCCGATCTACCCGAATCACTGCTAAATAAGATGGAAGGCTTCAAGCCCATGGATACCTTCAAATCGAATGGATGCAGTTACTCTCCAGATGAATTCGGCGGCGTAGATATTCGTCCTGCGTGCCACTTTCATGACTGGGCTTATCAACTGGGTGGCTGCAAAAAAGACCGCAAACGAGCAGATCAAGCCCTTTATCGGAACCTGAGAGCGTGTGATCTACCCAGGTTATGGGCGGGAATTTATTACCGGCGTGTGAGATTGTTTGGAGTGGGTGCCTTCAGTTGGCACAAAGGGAAAGTTCCGAAAAATCCGTGGCATTATTTCTGGTTGTTTTGGGAAAGGTACATTCAATTATGAGAGCAATCACAATTCTATTTGTGCTGTTGATGGCTTCAGTTGTGCAAGCGCAGGCGTTGGCAGTTCGAACCATTGAACGACAATGCACGGCGAATGGATGTCAAGAAATCACAGGTACAGGCGCGTGTTCTTATATCGGGAACATCGATAACCGATCTGTTTATTTGACTGCAGCACACGTCATCAACAACGTAACGTCATTTCATATTGGCTATGGCGGGCAGTGGTTACCAGGTAAGGTCGTATACAAGCAATACACTGACAAGCTGGATTATGCCATCGTAGAGACGCAAGCGATTACAGCTACCAAATGTTTCCCTGTAGCCAGCTACCAGCCGACTGACGGAGTCGTTGCAACTGCATACGGATATTCTCAAGGCATCTACAATTTACGGTCTCTGAAAGCAAAAATCAGAGTGAATCGAAATGGTCGCTACTTCTCAAAGATGGTAGCGAAAGGCGATTCTGGCGGGCCGATTTTGGCCAATGGTCAGGTAGTGGGAGTCATTAGTGCGATCGTTCCTACACGAGGCACAACTATTTTCACCAACTCTGTTTTGATTCGATCACAGATAATCAGGATTTACGGAAGGATGCCTGCTTGTGGGGGATCGGTGATTGTGGCTTCTCCACCGCAAAAGCCTGATCCCCCCGTTCCTAAGCCCGACCTGACAGAGATCAATACCAAGATTGCATTATTGCAGGAAAAGCTGGACCGGCTGACCAAAACTCAAATTCCGGTTCAGATCATTGGTTCTAACGATCAGGTTTTAAGCGAGCAGACATACCCGCTCGGATCACCGATCAAACTCAGGTTTAAAGCCGTTAAACAAAGTGAGGCTAAGTAATGCCAGACGGCGATATTTTAGATGTCGAAATCCCGATAGAGGGTGAAGGAGAAAAGGAGATGGCTGTGGACTTATCTGATAATGTTGCCAACCACATGTTGACGCAACTCATGCAGACGGGAACTGTCGCACAGAATAACTTTGTGACGGTTCAGAAAGTAGTCGATTACGATTACCTGGAAAACAAACGAATGGTGACCCTGGATGAGGCAGTCGGTATTCGTGAAGTTCAATCCAAGGTGAATCCCGGCGGACCGGCTGCAGCGTAATGGTCGACCCTCTGGAAGAACTGATCAGGCAGAACAATGAATTTCATAACAGCCTGATCGAACAAAACAACGAGTTAGATCGTGCGTTCCAAAGCGGAACGTTCGGTCAACTTGTGCATTCATGGAGAACAGACGATGACGGAGGAAACGAAACCACTAACGTGGCAGGAGCGAATAGCGAAACACTTCTGGTCAATCAAAGTAGGGGAACGAGCGGAAGGCCTGAGGCAAGCCAGCCACCGATTTAACAACGTGGAATCTCTGGTGATGTCCACACGCGAAAAGCTGTTGGGTAAAGAAATCGTAGACAACAATCGTCCCGAGGGCGAAGAAATGCACATAGGTGATGATAACCGGGTAACGCATCAATACATGCCCTCACAAGGCAACACGGCGGGAACTCTTGCAAAGCTGGCACTGGGCGCGGGATTGATTGCAACTGGTGTGGGCGTGCCAGTTGGCGGCTGGGTAATTGCCGACGCATTGAAAGCAAAGCCAGTGGCCACACAGTCGAGTACTGACTCTGACACGTTGTTTGATTTGGAACTGGTTGAATGACTGACGTCGAATAATACAAGTGAATGGTGGTTATTATCTGATAACCAGAAGACAGACGTTATTTGATCATGGGAAGACACGATTTTTGAAAAAAGTGGAGCATAAGGTCAGGCTATGAAGATTAGAGACCGTATTAAGTCGCTCAAGCGAATCCCTGCTTCATCACTGGTTGTTAATGAAAAGAACTGGCGACGTCATACAGACGAGCAACGTTCTGCAATACGTACAGTTATGAACGAAATTGGTTTTGCTTCTGCCTGTTTAATGCGTGAAATGAGGAACGGTAAGTTTGAATTGATCGACGGTCATCTTCGAGTTGATATTGCTGATGACGAAAAAGTACCCTGTTTGATTCTTGACGTAACTGCGAAAGAAGCAGACAAAATATTAGCAACATTCGATTCGCTAGCATTGATGGCTGAAACAGAACAGCATGCTCTGGATAGTCTCTTGAATTCAATCAGCACAGAATCAGATGAGTTTCGGAATTTGATAGATTCCATGTCAATTGGAATCACTGAGGATGTTTTAGAGAAAACGGTTCTCAAAGAAATTGAGGTAAAACCACCACCTAAAATGTCATGGGTGTTGGTTGGAATCCCCACGGTTCACTTTGCATTGATCTCTGAAATGATAGAGCAGATGGCTGATATGGACTCAACAATCGTGGAGACATCAGTAAGTGACTAAAACTGATAACTACAATCTGAAAGCAAAATTAGATCTGCGAAGACATTTTCTCAACAAGTACCATCCCGATCCACCTGATGTAATAGATTGCTGTCAGGGAAGTGCTGCAATTTGGAACGTTTTGAAAAAAGAGCATCCTTTAAACAGCTATTGGGGAATGGATTTAAAACCAAAAAAGGGCAGACTCAAACTCAATAGTGTCCGAGTTCTGGCGCAACGCAGCTGGCCTCAAAATGTAGTTGACGTCGATACTTATGGGTCACCCTGGAAACACTGGATGTCTATGTTGCCAAATATTTCCAAGCCAACCACAGTCTTTATGACTATCGGTCAAGTCAGTATGGGCACGGACAAAGAGATTTTAAAAATTTTAGGAACAGGGAATCTTAAAATACCTTCCGGAATCGCATTACAATTGCATGGAATTGTGTTAAGCTACTTTTTGAACAGGTGCTGTGAGTATGATATTTTGGCAGTAGAGGCTGTTGAAGCAGTCTCGTCAGGTAATGCCCGATATATAGGTGTGCGGTTAGAACCAAAAAACGACTTTGTTCGTGAGGGAACAGGGCTCCAATCCGACGCACTCTAGCAGGGTGTCCGGAAATGAAATCTAGCGGTATCGCCATTAAGCCCGGAAA